>NZ_JBGORW010000008.1 GCF_041538065.1 Leptotrichia hongkongensis
ATGAAAGGTTTCTCCTTAATGTGGTTTGGTAGATTTACATTATATCAGAAACCTTTCTTTTTTTGTATATGCTTGTCACATATGTATTATCTCACAACATTTTCTTTTCTATTTTTGATTTCTTTTAATAAAATTTTATTTTATAAAATTTGAATCAATTATATATTTTCCAGCGATATTTTTAGCATTTCATCATTTATATCTTCTATCGTTCTTAATTTGTCATCTTTAACGCAGGAAATTACATTCCACTTATATTTTAATGACAATTCTTTTGCTACTTCATAGGCATTTTTCAAGTAATTTTTATCTTTTTCGTGAATATCCTTCTCTTTTTCTCCAGTTATTTTATTTTCCCTGTTTTTCATAAGTTTTTGACTAAACTCAAACGGAATATCTAAAAAAAATACAACATCTGGCTCTGGGATTGCTATTTTTCTCCATTCCAAGTCTATTAACCAGTTCAAATATATTTCACGTTCAGATTTATCAGATATTTTAGGAACTTGATGAATCATATTTGAAATTGTATATCTATCGCTAATCACAATTCCTCCATTATTGTAAAACTCTTCCCATTCAGTCTTAAATGAAGCAAACCTGTCAACTGAATAAAGTACAGAAGCCGCATAAGCATTGACACTTTCCGCTGTTTTTCCAAATTCACCTGCAAGATACATTTTTACAGGCTCAGAAGCTCTGCTTTCATAATTTGGAAAAGATATTTTTCTTACTTTCCCGTCTCCTTTTATTTCTTTTAATTTTTCATAAAGCAATTCTGTCTGTGTCTGTTTTCCACTTCCATCTGTACCTTCTATAATTATTAATTTTCCCATTTTTATTTCCTTCATTTTTAAAAAGTCTTTATAATCAAAAATATAGCAGCCTTATTTAAAAGACTGCTAAAATTTTAAATTGTAATTTTATTTTTATTTTATTGATTTTTCCCCATTTTTGCTCCTTTCAGCAAAATGGATAATCACTCTATTCCTTTAAAGGATTTTAATATGATTTATTTTTTAATCCAAGGCATAAGTTTTCTTAATTCAGCCCCAACTTTTTCTACACCGTGATTTGAAAATTCTGCTCTTTTTTCTTTTAAGAATGGTTGCCCTGCTTTTGAGTCTGCTAAGAAATCATTTGCAAATTTACCTGATTGAATATCTGCTAATACTTGTTTCATAGCTTCTTTTGTTTCAGCAGTTATAATTTTTGGACCTGTAATGTAATCTCCATATTCAGCAGTGTTTGAAATTGAGCTTCTCATTGTTGCCAATCCACCTTCATAAATCAAGTCTACGATAAGTTTCATTTCGTGTAAGCACTCAAAGTAAGCATTTACAGGATCATATCCAGCTTCTGTCAATACTTCAAATCCTACTTTCATAAGTTCTACTACTCCACCACATAATACAGCTTGTTCACCGAATAAATCTGTTTCTGTTTCTTGCTTGAATGTAGTTTCAAGGATTCCTGATCTTCCTCCACCAATAGCTGATGCCCATGCTTTAGCAACTTCCATTGTATCTCCTTTAGCATCTTGGTAAACAGCTACTAGACAAGGTACTCCGCTTCCTTCTTGGAAAGTTCTTCTTACCAAGTGTCCAGGTCCTTTTGGTGCAACCATAAATACGCTTATATCTTCTCTTGGAACAATTTTTCCAAAATGAATGTTAAATCCGTGTCCAAATGCGATATATGCTCCTTCTTTCAAGTTTGGTGCAATATCAGATGCATATACATCAGCCTGAATTTCATCTGGAATCAAAATCATAACTATATCTGCACCTTTTACAGCATCTGCAGTTTCTTTTACTGTAAATCCTGCTTCAGTAGCCTCATCCCAAGATTTTGAACCTTTTCTAAGTCCAACAGTTACATCAAATCCACCTTCTTTTAAGTTCAAAGAATGTGCGTGCCCTTGTGAACCATACCCCAATACAGTAATTTTTTTACCTTCCAATTTACTCAAATCACAGTCAGCATCATAATAAACTGTTGTTCCTAAAATATTTCCTGCCATTTTTTATCCTCCTAAATTTTATATGTATATATTATACACTTTTTAAAAATATTTGCAAATATTTCTTTTTAATGTAACTATATATTTTATATATTTTTGAATTTTATTTTTTAGATATTTTTATTAATAGATATTTTTTCATATTACTATGTTTTTCTTATTTCTATAAGATATCTCATTGACGGAAATCCTACAGATTAGTTTATACTAGGCTCTGTTTAAAAAACAAAAATTATATTTTAATTATTTTAAAATATTAGATTTTATCTTTATTTAGAAGAGATTATAATAAATTCATTATTTAAACAGTGTCTAGTATAGGATCTTATTATCAAATTTATTGTGCATTTACATAAGCATCCTTCACTTTACACGCTTTTACATCTCCCGAATTTAGAACAGCTCTAAATTCCCATTTTTTATTTTTATCAATGGAGTCAGTGCTGTCCACAGCATCTCCGACTTTTGTTCCTTTTTTATCAAAGCAAGGGATTTCAATAGTAACATTTTCCTTTCTGCTTCCACTATTTGTTAAAACTCCTGTTACAATTGTTGTATTCCCGTCATTTTCAACTTTCGCCTTAGAAAATTTATACTTAACGCCCTTTGCATCAATTTCTCCATCGTTTCCACCAATTATCCCGCCGATAATATTTCCAGTAGTTTTAATTACTGCTCCTGTAACAGTTCCAGCTGCTTTAATTGTACCTCCAGCAATACTTCCTGCCGCTCCAACAACTCCACAAGATGAAAGAACTAAAGCCGTTCCCATTATCATTATTATTTTTTTCATAATTTATAAATCCTTTCAATATTTTTTATGCTTATAATACAATAAAATTACTTTAAAACTAAATTCAAAAATATTTTATTGCAATACCAGCATATTTCAAGTATTCTAACATTAAAATTATATATTTCTATTTTTTTATAAATATTTTTTACTTTAAAACTTATACTATTCCACATTTAAATAACAAATGTTTAATAAAATTTAGCATAGTTTTTATTTTCTAATGAAATTTATTATTACAAATATTTACTAGCTTCCCTAATACTTAATTTTGTCATTTTTTCTTTATTTTTTTCAATAAAATTTTTTACCCATTCAGGATTAGTCTTGCTATAATCTCTTAATGCCCAGCCTATCGCCTTATTGATAAAAAATTCAGCCTGCCCCAGATTATTCTTTAAAATCTTTTCCAGTAATTCAGTATTTGTTTTTTCTTTTCTCAAAAGCTGATGATCAATCGCAATTCTTCTAAGCCAAATATTTTCATCAATACTCCATTCCAGCAATATTTTATTCACATTTGAATCCTTTAATGCCAAAGCTCCTATTGTCATATCTAAATTGTCTATCGTATCCCACCACGATTTTTTCAAGATTAACTGTTTCAGATTTGGAATATCGTCTATTGTCAACTTATCTTTCTTATTCTTCAAAAAATCAGCTGCAACATACTGAAATTCCCTGTACTTATTTTCCCAGCATTTATTTACAAATTCCCAGTCGATTTTTTCTTCATTCTTATATTCCTTAAAAAAATTTTTAAATATTTTGCGTCTTTCAGGCGTCTTGATTCCAATATATTCAAATTTATTAAGCATATATTTTGACATTTTTTGAGCCTGTTCTTCATTTTTATGCTGAATCATTTCTTCATAAAGTTTATTAAAATCCATAAGTTTCCTCTTTTTTCATTTTATTAAAAACATTAATTTCTATTAATTACAAAATTCTAATTTTTAGATTTTAACCCTTACGGAAAATAAAACGGGCTATTCTCCTGAAGTATGCTCTATAACATTATAATTTAATGCAAAGTGTAGCTATATAGTCATTTCCATAACGTGATAATCTATGTCTTTTGTCACACGATTCATAAAAATCTATCATAGCGAGACCATTTTTAAGTTGTCCTCTAATCTGGGTTTCTAAGGTATGGCTAAATTCATATCCATATTCTGGATTTATGGTTATTTTGCCTTCCTCTTCAAGCTCTTTTGAATTAAAAGGTATTGAAAACTTTAAAAGTAATTCCTCATCGGGTTTGTCCCATACAATGTCAGTATCATACATGTATATCCAAGGATTCATAAATCCGACCATTAACAATCCACCCTTTTTCAATACTCGAGAAGCTTCTTTATACATGTTTTCTAAATCTTCTATATATACATTTGAAACCGGATTAAAAATAATATCAAAAGTTTCATTTTCAAATGGAAATGGTTTTGTCATATCGCCTTGAACTGTATTAATTTTTAAGCCTTCTCTTTTAGCAACCAACTCATCTCTTTGTAATTGTGATTTAGAAAAATCCATTATGGTTACATCATAACCTTTTATAGCAAAAACTGGTCCCTGCTGTCAACCACCACAAGCCAAACCTAATATCTTTTTTCCATTTGCTTTTTCAAACCATTCTTTCGGGACTTTTTTCCCAACAGTTAATGCAACAGAAATTGGATTAGTTCTAACTTCTTCTAATTCTTCATGTGTCAATGGCTCAGTATAGTCATTTTTTACATTATTCCATCTATCTTCATTTAATTTTATATAATTGTTCATCTTATAATCTCCTCGTAATTTTATACTATTTCGATTTAAGTTGGATGTGTTGCAATTATATTTTTCTTACCTCTAAAAATTTTTAATTTCTTGAACAATTTTAATCTTGCTTAATTTTTTTTATTTTTCCTAATGTTTCTTTTGTTTTAAACTTTAGTTTGTTATGTTTTAAATACAGCACTTTTATAAATCTACAATTCCTTTTTGTGTATTAATTTATGTTCTATGCTATTTATATAATTTTTATGTTTATGATTATGCTTTTTCTCTGATATAAAGTGACTATGTTCATGTTCATGCGTGATAATATGAGTATGTGTTTTTCCATCATGCGTATGAACAATTATGTGAGAATGACTATGACTGTGACGTTTAACCATTGTATCGTATACGACAACTGCACTACCAATTATCATAAAGATAAGACCAATGAAATATACCAAAGTAAGTTTTTCTCCATTTACTACAAATGCTAAAAAAGTTCCTACAAATGGAGCTATAGCATAATATGCACTGGTTTTTGCAGCACCTAAATCCCTTTGTGCTCTGATATACATAAAAATACTAAGTCCATATGCTACAAATCCAAGTAGCAAAGCAGCTATTATATATTTGATTTCAGGAATTCTTTCTCCCAAAATAAGGGCGACTATAAATGAACCACCACCAGAGAAAAAGCCTTTTAGCAAAACAATCTCGTAAGTGCTTTTATCCGAGATTTTTCTAGTGCAGTTATTTTCAAGTCCCCAACAACATGTTGCCAATATAACAAACAATGAACCTAATGAAAACTGGAAACTTTCAGCCCCTTCAAATGAAAGAACTATACTTGATATTGTGATAAATCCAATAGCAATCCACAACTTTGATGTTACTTTCTCCTTAAATATCAGAAGAGCAATAAGTGTTGTTGCTACAATTTCAAAATTACCAAGCAGTGAAGCATTTGAAACTGAACCAATATTTATACCAATCATCAGAAATATAGGTGCCGCAATATCAAGGACAATCATTCCAACAGTATAAGGTAAATCTGCCTTATTTAACTTTTTATACTTTTCTTCGGCTTTTCTACGAAACAAGTACATAATACCTACCCCTGTTCCAGCTCCCAAATATAGAAAAGATGCCATCAATGTAGGTGGAATCTTATTTAAAAGCACTTTAGAAAACGGTGTATTAATTGCATAAAAAATAGCCGCAAGCAGTGCTAAAATTACCGCCATAAATTTTCTGCTTTTATCCATATTTAATAAATCAACTCCTTTTAGATAAATCCTAAATTTATCTCACAATCAGCCAAGGTCTTTCATTTTCCCAAACAATCTTCACATCCAAACCAAACATCTGAGAAAGCAATTTACCTGTTAAAATATCCTTTTTAAGCCCTTTTGCTAAAATCTTTCTATCGTGAAGAAGTGCCACATGTGTTACTGACGGCATAATTTCCTCAATCTGGTGAGTTACATAAATAAATGGTATTGCATTGTCATTTTTGGAATTTTCCTCAAGCACTTTCAAAAAATACTCCCTCGAAGTTACATCAAGCCCTGAACAAGGCTCATCCAATATAAGCAAATCAGGCTCATTCATAAACGCTCTTGCAAGCAATGTCCGTCGTTGCTCCCCTTGCGACAAAGTTCCAAAACGATTATTTTTTATATACGAAATCTTAAAATCCTCAATAATCTTATCCGCCTTTTCCCTATCCTCATCGGTAACTTCATCATAAATCCCAATAGAACTAAACTTTCCAGAAATTACAACATCTTCCAGTTTTTCGCCATTTAATGTGCTTGAAAAATTATTTAATGTGGAACTTACAAATCCAACTCGATTCTTTATTTTTTTCCAAGAATAATTACCAAATTTATGCCCAAAAACTCTCACTTCTCCAGAAGTTGGAAAAATGTAGGCTGGTATCATTCCAAGAAGAGTTGACTTTCCAGAACCATTAAGCCCCAGAAGTACCCAATTTTCACCTTTATTTATATGCCAGTCAATTCCTTTCAGTATTTCTCTGCCATTACGCTTAAAAGTTACATTTTCATAGTGTAATATTTCTTCCATAAAAATATCCTTCTTTTTCCAAAATTTTTAAATCCTATTAGCAATTTCAGTTCCCATTTCATCAGTTCCAACTTTCTTCATACCATCTGTATAAATATCAGCTGTTCTAAATCCTGCTTCCAGCACTTCTTCCACAGCTTTTTCTATCGCATCAGCCTCTTTTTGAAGATTAAATGAATATCTTAACATCATTACTGCTGAAAGTATTGTCGCTATTGGGTTTGCAATATTTTTTCCAGCAATATCAGGTGCTGAACCGTGACTTGGTTCATAAAGTCCGACTTTTCCATCTCCAAGACTCGCTGATGGCAGCATTCCAAGCGATCCTGTAAGCATTGAAGCCTCATCTGACAAAATATCTCCAAACATATTTTCAGTCAAAATTACATCAAATTGTCTAGGATTGGCAATCAGCTGCATTGCGGCATTATCCACATACATATGCGAAACTTCCACTTCTGGATAATCTTTTGCAAGTTCATTTACTGTTTTTCTCCACAATTTTGAAGTATCTAAAACATTGTGTTTATCCACACTTGTAATTTTTTTCCCTCTTAATTTTGCAATTTCAAACGCTTTTTTTGCAATTCTTTCAATTTCCATTTTTGTATATGGCAATGTGTCGACAGCTTTTTCATCAGAATATTCTCTAGGTCCAAAATAAATTCCTCCTGTAAGCTCTCTAACTATCATTACATCTAGCCCTTCTCCAATTATTTCATCTTTTAGAGGACTAGCACTTTTCAATTGCTTAAATAAAACCGCTGGTCTTAAATTTGTGTAAACTCCCAAGTCTTTTCTTATCGCAAGAAGCCCTTTTTCAGGTCTTTTATCAGGTTCAATATTATCCCATTTAGGTCCTCCAACTGACCCCAATAAAATCGAGTCACTCTCTTTACAAATCTTCGCAGTTTCTTTGGAATAAGGAATCCCATATTTATCAATAGATTCTCCTCCCAAATATCCTTGCGTATACTCAAATTTATGTCCAAATTTTTCTCCAATTCTATCCAAAACTTTTACCGCTTCATCAACGATTTCTGGACCAATTCCGTCCCCTTTTAATAATGCAATTTTGTAGTTCATTTTATTTGCTCCTTCCTAAATTTTTTATATCATCTTTTTTATTCAAAATTTTTCCATTTTAAATTATTAAATAAAATCTCTACTCTTCTATTATTATATTTTCCTATATCTGTTTCATTTTTATCAACTGGATTATCTTCTCCTTTACCACTTATTTCTCCAATTGAAATAGTATCTTTTAAACCAAGCTCTCTAAGTGTTCTAGCAACATTTCTAGCTCTTATCAACGATAATTTTTGATTATATTTCTTTGTCCCAGTTGAATCAGTATGTCCTACGAAATCTACAGTTCCACTTTCTCCAAATTTATTTAAAATATTTACAATTTCTTTAAGATCAAATATCTGATACTCAGTTATTATTCTCCCATCAACTTTAAAACCTCTTATAACACACTTTTTCTCCTCTCTATTGCAAGGTACTACTAACGTTGTTGAAAAAGAGATATTCACAATTATAAATATACAAAATAAAATAAACTTTTTCATAAAATTCCTCCAACTTAAAACAAATCCGAATGTGTCCCCGTTCTCGACAATGTCAAAACCAAGATATTTTTTTCAATTTTATAAATTAACAACCAATCAGGCTGAATATGACATTCTCTAAATCCTTTATAATCGCCAGTAAGATAATGATCTCTATATTTTTCAGGCAAAGGTTTCTCATTTACCAAATAAAAAAGGACTTCTTCAAATAATTTTTTGTTACACCCTCTTTTTATTGCCCTTTTATAATCTTTCTTGAATTTGACCTGGTATCTGATTTTAAGCATTCAAATCCTCCATTAGCTCATCTACACTATCAAAAGTTTTGCTTAATCCAATACCTTTTTCAACTTCATCCAAAACCTTTCTGGTTTCTCCATTTGGAACTTTCAACTCAAACGGAATCCCCTGCTCCAAAATACACTTCTTCAAAAATAAATTCATAGCAGTACTCATATTAAGCCCCATTTTTTTAAATAATGTTTCCGCTTCTTTCTTCACATTTTCATCAACTCTAGCTGTTACTGTAGCCATTTTTACCACTCCTTTGTAATACTTTTGTTATACAATGTAATTATATTACTAAATAATGTAAAAATCAATATTTTAATTAACTTTTTCAAAAAAATTTACTTTTTTCATTTTTTCAAATCTATTAATCTATTTTCTATCAAATAATTTATATTTTCAACTACCCAATTTTTATTAAATCTATAAAAAATATCAATTCTAAAAGCTTTACTTTCATTATCTAATTTAAAATATAATTTATATCTCATTATTTTTTTTACTAATTTTAAAACCTTTACTTCTTCCCGTGGGATTATTTTCCTTATTTTACCTATATTTGAAAGTTGTATTTCTGAAGGTATTTTTAATGTTACATCACACGAAAATATTTCTATATTGTCTTTCTTAAATAAAACTATAATACTTTCTCTTAAATCCTCGTTAACATCGTAAATAAGTTTTTTATCAAAAAGCACTTTTATAAAATTGATTTTAGGAAAAAAAAACAAATAATTCCTGTCATACTCAATATTATTTTCATTAAAATAATTTTCTATTATTTTATTCCATTCTTTGATAGTTTGCATAATTTTTTATCTCCTAGCCATCTGAAAATTTTTTGTTAAATCCAAGCATATTGCAACTCATAGCACTTTCTATAATAATTCCCTTTAACTGAAGTTTCAAGATTTTTATTTCTTCTAAAATTCCGATTACAGCTTTTTTTGTAAAACTGATAAGCTCTCTTACACCAGCCACTTCTTCTCCAGCTGACTAATTCTCCATTTTTTACAAACACGTCAAATGGTAAATCTTTTGAACTTATTTTAGAGAGTTTTTCTTTTTCTCGCTTTCTATACTCAATTCCTTTTGACCACATAAACATCTCCTTTTTTAGATTATACTTAAAACTTGAAATTTATTTTATAACTCGCATCCTCTGCTTTTACATCTATAATTTCCTAATTTTTCATTTTCAATCAAATTTCTGAAATCAAATTATCTGCTATTTAACAATCCCTTTTGAAATCACATCCAAATCCCCATTGCTAAACTGAATATTTGTTTTTGCCCCTGTATCAGCTAGTATTTTTTGTGCAATCATTGTTGTTAATGGATAAAGTATATTAAAATGATCTCCACCTGCAATTTGGTATTTCTTAAATGGTATTTTGTATTTATCTGCGGCTTTTTGCATAGGCTCGAATAAAATATCTCTTCTTTCTTCTTGCCCTTCAAAGTGGAAAGTTGGTGCTGTTATTGAACGGACGTATCGAAGTGATGATCTTACTGCTATTTCTCTAGGATTTATCAAATCAAATGGAACTCCGCCATATTCATCTGGTTTTTCTGTTGCCCAAAAGAAATCTGGCAAGGCACCTATTGCAAAAACTGCTCGAAAACCTTTTGAATATTCGCTTAGAAGCAACGCCTTTGTCCCACCTGTACTGTGTCCAACAAGATAAATTCTATTTGGATCAACATAAGGAAGTGATGCCACATATTTTCTAGCTTCTTCCAAGTCTTCAATTTCCCCATAAAACATTTCATATTTTCCAGGATTTGCATTTTCTCCTCTAGCACTTGGTATTGCAAGTACAAAATCATCTCTTTTAAATGCACCTGCCCCTTGATAATTATTTTTAGGCGATTCTTCATCCCAACCAAACTCACTATCTCCAATTCCACCAAATCCACCATTTAAATATATGATTGCTGGATATTTTTTCCCGTTATTTTCTTTTGCTGTAATATACATTGGCATTTCTCCTAACTTTGATGGATAATTTACCAATGAGAATTTGCTGTTTTTAGGCGGAATACCTGGTTTGCCATCTGGTACAAATTCCGTTTTTTGTCCATCGATAATCTTTGTCTTAAAATTTTTATGAGCCTCTTCCAATGTTTCTCCATATATTTCAAAATCAAAACTATTATCAATTTCTTTATTATTTTTTTCACTATTTTGAACTTCTGTATTTGCGTTTGAATTTTTACCTCCATTCCCGCAAGATACTACAAAAGTCGCTAAAATTAACAATAAAAGTAATATTTTTTTCATAAAGTCACCTTTCTTTTTTTATTTATTGTTCTAACATTCTTCTTTTGCCCACTCTTTCAGCCAATTTTTCAAAGTACCCACTTTCAATCAGATTATTTCTATTCTGCATCCACCATGCCTTTCCATTAATTTGGGCAAAATTTATTATTTCTTTTTTTATTTTATCTCCAGCTCTTACTGATATTGTCAATTTATAGTTTAAGATTCCTTTTTTTAAATCAATTTTTTCTATATCATCAACATCTATTCTTGTTAAAAGTCCCTTAATTCCACCAAGCATCCCAATTTCGAAAAATAATATTTCATTCTCTTTAAAAAGTATATAACACGGCTTCATTCCTGCTTTCATAATCAATCCAATAAGCCCCATCATCAAAAATGAATTCAAATTTCTTTCTCTTTAAAAAGTATATAACACGGCTTCATTCCTGCTTTCATAATCAATCCAATAAGCCCCATCATCAAAAATGAATTCAAATTTCTTTCTCTTTAAAAAGTATATAACACGGCTTCATTCCTGCTTTCATAATCAATCCAATAAGCCCCATCATCAAAAATGAATTCAAATTTCTTTCTCTTTAAAAAGTATATAACACGGCTTC
This sequence comes from Leptotrichia hongkongensis, assembly GCF_041538065.1. Classification (NCBI taxonomy): domain Bacteria; kingdom Fusobacteriati; phylum Fusobacteriota; class Fusobacteriia; order Fusobacteriales; family Leptotrichiaceae; genus Leptotrichia; species Leptotrichia hongkongensis. The sequence continues at coordinate 11,417 of NZ_JBGORW010000008.1, forward strand.
ATTCCTGCTTTCATAATCAATCCAATAAGCCCCATCACCAAAAATGAATTCAAATTTCTTTCTCTTTTAATACCGTAAATAAATTTTTATCATATTCTATACCATTTTATTTAAAATACTCTTCTACTTTCAACTGTTCTTTTGATTTTTCTGGCTATTTTTAAAATCTTTCTTTTCACAAATTAAGTTATTCAGATTATCTATGATTCTTCTCATACTTCCTAATCTCATCCTCATGTTCCAATGTCAATCCAATCGAATCAAGCCCTTTCAGTAATCTCTGTTTCCAGCTTTCCTCCAGCTCAAAGAAATAATCTTTCCCATTTGCTGTCAGCTTGTTATTTTCCAAATCAACTACTACTTTAGCATCTCCAGGAAGTTTAGCCAGTTCCAGTCTGTCCGCTTCTGGCAAAGTTATTGGCAAATGTCCGTTATTTAGCCAGTTCATGTAGAAAATTCCTGAATACCCTCCTGCAACAATTACATGAAATCCATAATCCTGCAATGCCCAAGCCGCATGTTCTCTGCTCGAACCACAGCCAAAGTTATCTCCTGTAATCAGAATTGTCCCTGTCTTATATTCAGGCTTATTTAAATTAAAATCCATATTATCCGTTCTGTCCTCATTGTATCTCCATTCATCAAACACATATTGCCCAAATCCTGTTTTTTCGATACTTTTTAAATATTGTTTTGGAATTAATTGATCCGTATCAATATTATCATTCATTATTGGAACGATTGTTCCTTCATATTTTGTAAATGGTTTCATTTTTTTCTCCTTGCTTTTATTAATTTTTTTAATCTAATCCCATTGATTTTGCTAATTCTTGATCTAGCTCCTGTCCTTTTATATTAGCTTCTCTTGTTCCGTGCAGTTTCATGTAATCTGCGAGCATACCCTCTTTTGGAAGAACTCCAGCCGCAAATGTCGCCCATCTCAATAATCCTGTCAAATATAAATCTAGCACAGTAAATCTATTTCCTATTGCATATTTTTTATCTTTTAAAAATTCAGTTAATGTATTTAAAGCTGTATCATAATCTCCATACCCTATGTTATTTCTTTTCTTTTCACTTGATGGAACATCAAAGAATTTATCCATGAAAGCATACTCTAGATGAAGTGCAAAAAACATCCAACGATAAAATTCTCCTCTTTCTAAAGAATTAACTGGTGGAATCAAGTTTTTTTCAGGGTACATATCTGCTAAAAATGTCAAAATTGCTGCTGTTTCTACAATTACTTTTCCATCTACTTCTAGTGCTGGTACTTTTCCCATTGGATTTACTGAAAGATATTTTTCAGATTTCATTTCTTTACCGAAATGAATAGGTACTACATCATATTCTGCTCCACATTCTTCTAACATCCATCTTACAGATACTCCTCTTGAATATGGATTTGTATAAAAAGTTATCTTTTTCATAGTATTTTTCTCTCTTTCAATTTTTTTATTCTTATTAATTATCATTAACCAGTATCGATTCTCTTATTTTACTTCATCCAATTCCCTTACATCCACAAATTTTCCATAAATTGCAGCAGCAGCAGCCATTGCAGGACTTACTAGATGTGTTCTCGCCCCTTTTCCTTGCCGTCCTTCAAAATTTCTGTTAGAAGTTGAGGCACAATGCTCTCCAGCTGGTATCAAGTCAGGGTTCATCCCAAGACAAGTTGAACATCCAGCTTCTCTCCATTCAAATCCCGCATCTTTCAAGATTTGTGCAATTCCATTTTCTTCAGCCGCTTTTTTAACAACTTGTGAGCCAGGAACTACAACTGCCGTAATATTTGGAGCAACTTTCTTTCCTTTTACAATTTTTGCAACAATTTCCAGATCACTCAATCTTCCATTTGTACAAGATCCTATAAATACATGCTTTAATGGTATATCAAATGGAGTTTGCCCTGGTTTTAAGCCCATGTATTCGTACGCTTTTTCATCATTATGATCTTTGATTTCTGGAAATTTTTCAGTAATATTTATTCCCATTTCAGGATTTGTTCCCCAAGTAACTTGTGGCTCAAGATTTGTAACATCAATTTTTATATGTTTGTCAAAGGCTTCTGCAGAATCTGTATACAATTCCTTCCATTCAGCCACCTTTTTCTCAAATTCCTCACCTTTTGGTGCAAATCTTCTTCCTTTCACATAATTAAATGTAGTTTCATCAGGTGCAATAATTCCTGATTTTCCACCACCTTCAATCGCCATATTACATATTGTCATTCTTTCTTCCATCGAAAGCCCTCTTATCGTATCTCCAAAAAATTCAAAGGCATATCCATTTCCAAGACCAATTCCGTAAGTCTTAATTATATGTAAAATAATATCTTTTGCGTATACACCTTTTTGCAATTTTCCAGTAATCTCAATTCCCATTGTCTTAGGTTTCTTTTGCCAAATTGTCTGTGTTGCCAGAACATGCTCAACTTCGCTTGTCCCAATTCCAAATGCAATCGCTCCAAATGCCCCATGAGTCGCAGTATGGCTATCCCCACAAACTACAGTTTTTCCAGGTTGCGTAAGTCCTTGCTCAGGCCCCACCATATGCACAATTCCATTATTTTCATTAAACATATCAACAAGTTCAATCCCAAATTCCTTACAGTTCGCAGCTAGTGCATCAAGCTGTGCCTTAGAAATCTTATCTCTAATATTCATTCTTTGCGACATTATAGTAGGCGTGTTATGATCCATCGTTCCAAAAGTCAAGTCAGGCCGTCTAACCTTTCTTCCAGCAAGTCTCAATCCCGAAAACGCCTGTGGCGAAGTAACCTCGTGAATTAAGTGTAAATCTATATAAAGCAATTGTGCTTCTCCAGGCTCTCCTGTAATTACATGTTTCTCCCAAACCTTATCAAACAAAGTTTTTGGTTTTTTCATTTCATTTTTCATTTCTGACATCTTTCTATCCTCCAATTTTTCTCTCCAAATTTTTTTATTTATAAATTTTTTTAAAATTTATCTATTCTTTTTTGTTCAAATTTCTGTAATTCTTTTACTTTTTCAAAAATAATATCTACATTTTGTTCCCTCAAATAACTCATATACAAGGCTCTATCTTCCTTTTCGATTACAAATGGAGATATTTTTTCCTGAAAACACAGATACATCATAATCAGTCTTCCCGTTCGTCCATTTCCATCACTAAAGGGATGAATCCGTTCAAATTCTATATGAGAATTTAATATCTCCAATAATTTTTCATCATCATTTTTACATAATTCAAGCCTATAATTAAGATTTTCAATCCAATTTTTTGTAAGAATTGGTGCTTGACTTGGTGTAGAAGTTTCAAAATTTGCACCAATTATGGCATTACTATTTCTTTTAAAATTTCCTGCATTATCATTTAACCTATCCAAAATTTCCTTATTTATACTCTTTATCACGTAAATATCAAGTTTTTTATCATTTTCAAGTTCACTTATCATATAGTCAATCGCCCTTTTATGATTCAAAACTTCAAAAACTTCACGAACACTCTTGCTACCTGGTATTGTGCTATCCAAAATAATTGTAGCCGTCTCATTCAATGTCAATGTATTTCCTTCAATGGCATTTGAATGGTGTGTCATTCTTACTGATAAATCTAAAAAATATTCATAATTTATATTTTTTATATCCATTTTCTCCAACTTTCTATTTTCTGCCTACCAAATAAAATCAATAACAATCCCAATGATAAAAAATATCAGAAAAATCTTTATTTTTCAATTTTTCACGATTAATAAAAAAGTGCATTACCCCACTATCTCCAATCATAACTTCTTTTCCACTATCAATTTGAAACAATGATGTATCGTACTCTTTCATCTGCTCGTCATCTCTTGGTTCCCATTGAGTAAAATATGGAAATCCATTGCATTTTGTCCCAACAATTTCTTCATAGAATTCGTCATCGTATAATTTTTCTACTTCTTCGTATAATTTATCTTTTTCATTAAATCCTATATTTTCTTCTTCCAAGACTTCTTTAAACAAGTTATCTAAAAGTTCATAATTAAAACTTTCTTTCTGTTTTTCCAAAGAAAATTTCATTTTACAAGGTTCACTTGCTATTAAAGTTTCCATATACTTTAAATCAAATTTATAAGGATTGTACATTTCCATAAACTCATCTTCCGAATAATAATCTTCAATTTTTTCATAATAAATTACATCAAATCCATCTCGATTCGTATAATCATCAAAATCCAATCCCAGCAAATCTTCTCCCAGAATCCAAAACTGCAAAATCCCTTCCTGTGGAAAATCTTCAAGCCCCTTTAAATCTTCACAATTTATCTGTGCAAGAAACATGAATTGTTGTCCTTTTGAATTTGTTGGAATTTTTCTCCCTATTGGAATGTACGGAATCCCTTCAATTTTGCTATCCGTTATTTTTATTTCTTTTGAAGCACTGACCGAGGCATCTGCAACAATCATTTCTTTTGCCGTTTCTTGATACTTTTTTTCTATTTTATTAAAAATATCTTTTGCTAAAGTCTTTATTTCTTTCTCTTCCATTTCATACCTCTTCCAAGTTTTACATTTACTTTCTTTATTTTAACATAAAAATCCCAAACTTAAAAAATTACTATTAATTATAGCTATAATTTAATTAGCATCATATTTGTAGTAAGTCCAGCCGCTGTTCCAATAAGCAATATTGTATTGCCGCTTTTAATTTTTCCATTTTCCAGTCCATGGACTAATGTTATAGGAACAGATGCTGATACCATATTTCCAAATTCCTTGACCTCGTCTAAAAATTTATCTTTTTCTATTCCTAACTTTTGCATTACAAGAGGCATTGCAACGCTAGCCTGATGGGGAACTGTCATATCTATATCTGAAACTTTCATTCCATTATTTTTTAGAAAATTTTTCATTAATTCAGGAATTTTGCTTATTGAAAGAGACAATACTGTTTTTCCGTTCATATCGAACATATATTCCTCTTTTGTCATTTCAGAATAATTTTTGGGATGGAAATTGCTTAAACCTCCTCGAATTTCAGTTGAATGTGCTCCTTCTGACCATGTTTTCTGTATTGCATCAATAACTCCTATTTCCTTTTCAGTTTTTTCAATTACAAATGCCGCCGCCCCATCGCTGAAAAGCTGGAAACTTTCCTTTTGTTTTGGATTTAAGGCTTTTGAAGCTACATCGCAGGAAACTATCAGTACTCTTTCATATCTTCCTGCTTCTACAAGGTATGACATGGTATCCAGTGCAGTTATAAAGCTTGTACAGGTAGTATTTATATCAAGAGCTGGAATTGAAGTCCCTTTTGCTATTTTTTCATGAATTAGGGCTGCTGTGCATGGTATAGGCTGTATTCCAACAGCACTGGCTGAAACTATGCAATCAATATCATTAATTGTTATATTTGCATTTTTTAACGCTTTTTCACAGGCAGAAACAGCAAGGGAAATTTGGCTTTCACCTTCACTTATTCTATAACGAATTTGTCCTTTAAATTCAGCTGTATTTTTTGGTAATTCTATTCCATACCCTTTAAATTGAATTCTTCTCATTCTATAACCTTTCTTACTATTCTTTTTAATTTTTTTGTGCTATCTGTTTTATAATCTATGAATCTAATTTCTACATTTTCTATATCCAAAGAATCGAACAATTTATCAAATTCTTTTCTTACTAGTTTTTCCTGTTCATTATTTACATTCAAAATTGCAATCTCCAGTAAATTGCTATTTATTTGAAAAACCTGATATTCTCTTATATTTTCAGCAAAAAGTATTGTTCTTCTAATAAAATCTGGAAATACAGTAATTTCTTTATCAAATTTATTTATAAACCTGAAAATATCATCTGAACGCCCTTCAATCTTTTCAATTCTCTGTAAAACAGAACCGCACTCACATGGTTCTTCTGATCCAACTAGAATATCATTCAAATAATAATTTACAAAAGGCTGGCTTGTCCTCCTGAAATCTGTAATTATTGGATAAAATCTTTTTGCATCTATATATTTCCTGTCAAATTTTATTAAATCTTCATTCAAATGGAGATGTCCGTATTCACAAGTACAGGCTAAAAAACCTTCTGTCGCCTGGTAAATCTGATGAATTACTTTTAAATTAAACTGCTTTTTTATATATTCCTCATCAGGTTTTTCTAAAATTTCTGCAACTGAAACAACTTTTTTCACAAAAGTTTTCAACTTGCCTTCCTCTATCTTTTTAGCCAGCATTAGTAGTAAGGAGGGGGGCGCAACAATAATAGTTGGATTGTATTCATTCAACCTCTCAATATGTCCGTCAATATCTTTAAAAGTATCAAAATATTCCAAACTTATTAAAAAAGAATTTATAGATTTATACAAATCATTGTCCGCTCTTAGGAAAAATGCTATTCTATGTCCAAGAATACTATTTTTAGGCAGCATTTTAGCCAAAATTGTTCCTGCCCATATGCCTTGCTCTTCAGGAGTAGTAATAAACATTCCTCTATGTCCAGAAGTTCCAGAAGACAACCCTACTGAAATATCTTTGTATTTCTGATTAAAATTTCTTGTTTTTTCACTATTTAGGGCAATTTCCATTGCTTCATCCCTTTTTACCCCTAAAGTATTAAGTTCATCAAAATTTTCCATCATAAATGCTTTGTTCATAACAAAATTTTCAGAAATTTCGTGAGTTTTAAAATATGGAGATTTTTCTTTTAGAAATTTTAAGTGTTTATTTACCTGTTTTTTCTGATGTTCCAAAAGTTTATCTCGTGAATCCCATTTATTAAAATATCTTATTTTTATAAAACTTGATATAATCTTAAATATTTTTTTCATTCAATATCCTCTTTACCTTTTCTTTATTATCATGACTGACAACAACAGAAATATCATCTTTTATCAATTTTTTCAAAAAATCACTTCCCTGCTGATAATCCTCAAAGTTATTCTGTATTTTTCTAGCAAGCCATTTCATTTTATCTGTAAATGGAAGATATTCAGTCCCCCAGCATACATCAGCGCCAATAAACAGTTTTAATTCTGGCATATATACACATGCCTGACCTTTTGCATGTCCGTCTATCTCGACCATAAGCATAGATGAATCAGAAAATAAATCAAAACTATTTTTATACAAAAACAACTTGTTTTCCTTATAATTTTCCTTTCCTATCAATGTCAATCTATTTTCAAAATCATCTGGCAGAAGTTCATTAAAAATCAAAAAATCATCTTTTTTTGACTTAAAACTATTATAGCAAGTCTCAGTTAATATTAAATTAGAGTTTGGAAAAAATTTCAATCCCCCAATATGATCAGGATGTAAATGTGAAACAATTATATATTTTATTTCTTCTATACTTATACCTTTTTTTCTAAGTTGATAATCAATTGTATCTTCTTTTTTTAAGGTTATTGGATTGGGAAATCTATACAAAAAATATTTAAATTTATTTTTTAAAATATCCATAGAATAACCAGTATCATAAAGAATATAGCCCATCCTTTTATGCTTTATCAAAAACACTCCCGCATAAAAATCAACTACTGTCTTACCAAAACCTTTAAAAACCTTCTTTAAATCATTTGTACAATAGCCACAGGCAAAATATTCAACTTTTTCTATCATTTTTTCTGATGTGCTTAACATATTTTTTTACTCCTTCAAGGACAGATATTTGCGGATAGTATCCTAATTCTTTTTTTGCCTTGTCAATATTCAAAGTCTGGCTGTATCTCATTAAATATAGCGTATATTTGGTAAGAGGAGGCTCTTTCTCAATTCCAAAAAGTTTATAGACTTTTTCTAAAATTGAAACTAGAATTAAAATTAGTCTGTAGTTCCATTTTAAATATTTGCCTTCTGTTCCCAGCTCGTTAAAGAACAATGTCAAAATTTCCTTAAATTCTATCGGCTCATCGTTTGTTATATTGTAAATTTGCCGTGAATACTTTTCGTTTTCTAGTGCCAGCCTTAAAGCATAGGCAACATTTTCAACACAAGTTACATCGACTTTTTGTTTTCCATCAGCAAAAAGAGGTATTCCCATTTTTTTATTTAAATCTAGAAGTCTTGGAATTATGCTTGTATCTCCAATTCCAAATAATCCACGTGGACGAATTATCATATAATTTAGCTTGGAATTCTTGATTATATTTTCTGCCATAATTTTACTTTTTATATAAAAATTAAGGTTATTTTCCTTTGGAGCCTCATTTTCCTTAACATCCAGCTGATCTTTTGCCCCAGCATATATGCTTGGAGATGAAACAAAAACTAATTTTAGGTCCTGTTTCTCACAAATTTCAACGATATTTCGAGTTCCTAGTACATTCACCTTATAAAAATTGTTCCATTTACCCCAAACTGTAGATAATGCCGCAGCATGAATTACTGCACTGCATCCTTGCAAAGCTCCTAGCAAATCTTCCTTATTTTCTATATCTCCCTTAAAAAACTCAACATTACTGTCAATCAAAGTCTTGCCAATTTTCTCATTTCTTCCAAATGCAACAACCTGATAACCATTATTTTTTAATTCTTCAACTATATATTTTCCTAGAAAACCAGTAGCCCCTGTAATTAAAACCTTCATCGCTATCCTCCTTTTAACAGCCTGTCAATTTCTTTTTTCAATATTTCACTTGGTAAATAATTATTAAATTCTTTTGATAATTTTTCCAAATTGTTCCATTCTTCTCTTTTTAGCATTTTCTTAAAAGCCTTTAAAATCGACTTTCTTGATTTTAATTTAGCTGGTATTCCAATTTTAGCTAAATCAGCCCTTACTGCATAATCAAACTGGTCATAATCATGAGGAACAATAACAGTAGGCTTGTTATATTTTATACAGGAATAAAGTATTCCTGCTCCACCATGATGAATAACATAATCTATCTTGGGCAAAATTTCATCATAATCTAAATAATGGTAAATGTGTAAATTATTTTCCTTTATAGTACCCTTATCTTTTTCTAAATAACTTCCCAATGAGACTACGAACAGAAATTCAGGATAGATTTTTGAAAGTTCTTTTGCCAACTCAATTATTGAATTTTTAGCCCATTTCAGATGCGTTCCGTTAGTTAAAAATACAGTTTTTTCAAATTTTTTATTATTTTCAAATTGCACACTATTTTTAAAAAGGGACGAACAGCAAGGCCCAGCCCAGGAAAATTGACTTGGAAAATCATCTCTAAATTCAATTTCTTTCATGCCTAAACCTAATATCGAATATGGAGAATAAATATTTTCTTCACCTTTTTCATTGTACAAAGTGAAGTTAAATTGTCTTAATTGATTTTTTAAAATAAAACAAACCATTCTTTTAAAATTTCTGACAATGTTTCTTGATATACTATCTCTTAGTTTGAATAAAAAATTATCTCTTGGATATAGTCCTCCCATATAAGAAGGAGTTGTTGTCCTGCTTTCTATTGCAAATGGTGTCGGAATGCTTGTAATCCAAGGAATATTAATTTTTTTGCACACAAATCCTGCTGGAACGGCTGTAAAATCTGCTATAACTATGTCAGGCTTTCTTTTAGAAAAAAAATCTTCCATTTCTCTTATTATTTCTGGCATAAGTCCCATATTTTCTTTAAATTGCTTATACATAATCCGAAGATTAGTCTGTTTATCTGTATCAGATATTTTTTCAAAGATAGCAGGCTTATCTCTAAGGAAAACTTTTACAGGAAATCCAAGTTTCTTTACAACTTCCTCTTTTTGACAACCTGTATAAATACAGATATTATATTTGTCCTTTTCCTTTAATAGAGGGAGAACTAACTCTAAAGCTGGATAGAGATGACCGCTAAAAGGCGGAGCAACAACTGCAATTTCAATTTTTTCCTTGTAAGTATTCATAAATTATTTTTTTTACCTTTCTATCCTTAAAATATTCCAAATGTCCACAATTTACAATTCTGTCAGTCTTGTGAAAATCTAGAAGCCAGCTGTAAATATCTAAACTTCCCTTAATAACTACTGTATTTTTCAAGTTTCCATAACCTTTCGCTACAGGTCCTAAAGCAAACATCGTAATATTCTCATTATTATAATTTGCTAAATCCATAAATTTATTCCAAACATTTAAGCCTGAGCTTAAAGAAATAACTATCACATCTTTTAAATGCTTAACAGGCTCTAAATGCCTCAAAATTTCCTGTTTAAATTTTTTATTAAAAAGAGTGCTAGAATAATAAACAATATTTGATAAACTTGCTTTAAAAATGCTGATGTCTTCATATTCATCATGTTCAAAGTCTTCATTATATGGAAAATTTGAATTTATAATTTTGTAGCCAAATTGCTTAAAAATATTTAAAATCTCAAATTTTTCTTGTGCTAAGGCAGCTGTTTTAAGATTGCTGCTTCCACTTATAAAAAAGACAATTTTATCTTCTTTTAAAAAAGTTTTTGAAACATCAAGACTTTCCAGCTTTTCTAAATAGTCGTTAAACTTCATAATGTATTTTCCCATCTTTAACTCTAATTTTTTTATTTCTCCATATAATCACAGGCGGTGTTAAAAGAGTATAAACCAGTATAAAAGGCAATAAAAATTCACTTATTAACTCATACGGCGATTCATCAGCCTTATGAAAAAAATTACCTTTCTTTTGTATTTCTGACTGATAAATAAATAATCTCACTATATGGAACAATCCAACCTTTCCTATAAATAGTGCTATTATCATGATAAAATAATTTATTCCCAAATAAAAACTTAAAAATAATAGAATAGCTGGTAAGAATACAGGCAATAATATTATAAATAAAAATTTAATGGAAAAGGCATTTTTCATATAAACATTGCTAAATAAAAGCCATCTTTTCATAAGAAGAATATATTTTCTAAAATTTGGAACAGTATTTCTCACATTGCAAAAAATAGTACTTTGTATAATTTTTACATTTTTGGAAAGTAAATAAGTTGCAAGTGCCAAATCATCACATAGCCAATATTTTATCTCTTCAAAAGCAGAATATTTTTTTAAAATATCAGTCCTTAAAATATAAAACATTCCGTTTATAGTCTTATTTTCCTTTAAAAAAGACATAGAAAAGTATGAAAAAATAGAATTAGAATTTATAAAAGCCGAGATTAATTTTGAATAGAAGCCTTTAATATTATAATTATAAGGAATCCCAGTTACTATCCACTCCGCCTTATCTTTTTCATAGATACTTAATTCATCGAGTTTTTTTCTGTCAATAACTGCATCATCATCTAAAATTACCGTATATTCCGTTTTTATTTTCTTTATAGCTTGCGATAATTTAAATACTTTGGGATTTACTTCTTGCGGAACATCATCTAAGTAACAGACTTCTACTCTGCTAGAATAATTTTTATTTTTTAAAATATTTTCAACTGTCTGTCTTGCTAAAGAATCACTTTTATCAACAAGCCAAATAAATTTCATGTCATTAGTATTTTTTAAATTTGCAGACAAATCATCTTCCAATCTTATATCTCCAGACAAAATAGGTTGAACTACTGTGTATTTGCTCTCATCTATCTTATTTTTTTCCAGACTATTTATTCTTTTAAAGTAAACAAAAGAAAATATTAATTTTAAAATGAGCAAGATTACTGCCAATATCAATAAAAAATTAAACAATACTGTCATTTAATCACCTTTTTCAAGACTAATCCTGCTAACCTTAGCTGTAACGAAATTGGCAATAAATTTATTAAAAACATGGACACTCTATTCCTAAAGCCAATAATGGAAAATCTTCTTCCTTTTTCCATCGCTTTTATAATTTTTTTTGCTGTCTCTTCCGAACTCATCATAAATTTTTGAGAACTTCCAAATTTTTCCTGTGTATTCTTATCAAAAAAATTAGTTGCCGTTGGGCCGGGACAAACTGATAAAACTCTCACATCTTTGTTTTTATGCGACAATTCTTGATCTAATGCCAAAGAATAATGCAATAATGCAGATTTTGTCGAACTATAAACTGCCATATACGGATGCTGATATAAAGCACCTGTCGAACATACATTTAAAATAATTCCTTTTCCTTTTTGCAAAAATTTTTCTGAAAATTTTTTTGTTAAAATTAATGGAGAAACAAAATTCACATTTACAGTATCCAAATCTTCCTTATCACTTAATTTCAAAAAATCTGTAATTTTTCCAAAACCAGCACAATTAATAACCAAATCAACATCACAATTTTCAACAACATTTCTTAAATTATCTATATCTGTTAAATCATATTCTATACAAATACATTCAATTAAGGGATTTTTTTCTTCCAGTTCTTTTTTTAATAAATTCAGTTTATCAGAAGATCTTGCCAGCAAATACATCTTTTTACTTTTATTTGCCAATTTTTTTGCCAATTCTTTACCAATTCCTGAACTTGCGCCTGTTATTAAAATTTTTTCCATTATTTATTCATCCTATTCATAATCAAATAATCTGGCTGTCAACAAACTATTATAGTCCTTTATTTATTTGATTTTCCGTATATATTTAAATTTTTTTCAATTTTAGCACTACAATTTCAGGCTGTGCAAAAAATCTTATGAACATTTCAAATGCTCCACCACCAACACCTGAAGTAGTATAAATTTTATGTCCATCATATTCCTTTAATCCGTATCCGTATTTCCAAGGATGCTTAATTTCTGCCCATAATATCAAGCCGAACAATGTTATCTGCCCACCGTGAGTATGCCCTGCCAAAGTCATATCTGATCTTTCTTTCTGTTCATTTGTCATTTCTTCAAAATAATCAGGATTATGTGTGATGAAGATATTAAAGTCCTCTTTTTTTATACCATTAAGCGCTTTCTGTGCATCAGGTTTCCCTTTTAGTAAATCATCAACTGCTGAAATGTAGATACTCTGGTTATTTACTGTTATTTTGTCATTTTCATTTACCAGCACTTTGTACCCAAGGCTTTTAAGTCCAGCCATATTTTTTTCCACAGAATTATAATCATGATTTCCCAAAACTGCATAAATTCCATATTTAGGCTTTTCCAACTTTTCCATTCCTTTGTAAAATCGTGGAATTTTACCAGTCCAGTTAGTATAGTCACCACCCAGAATTATAATATCCTTTTCCTGCTTGTTTATCAAATCAATAATCCTGTCAAGCTGCTTCTGATTAAATCTCGCATAAGTATCTAGCTGAAAATCTGCCGCAAAGACAATCTTCTTTCCATCAAATTCTTGTGGAATATCTTTTGAAGCAATTTCTATTGTTCTGACCTTGAGCTGTGTATATTCATAATGTGCATAAATTAGGCAGATTATAAAAAATATTGCTAAAATTCCTAAAACTGAAAATACTGTTTTTTTAGTTATCATAAAATTTTTCTTTTCAATTGTTTTATTTTCTCTCTAATTTTGAGATTTATAACTTTTCTATTTATTTCTTAATCAGCAACTGCACTTACTTCTATTTCTATCATCAATTCCTTATCAATTAATGAAGACACCTCTACCATTGTTGCAACTGGTTTAATGTCCTTAAAAAATTCTCCATGTGCTTTTCCATATTCTTCCCATTTTGAAATATCTGTAACAAACATTCTTGTTCTAATAACGTTTTTTAACCCCAATCCTTCCTTTTCAAGAACTTTTTTTATATTTTCAAGAATATATTTTGTCTGTTCATAGGCATTTCCTGCTGCATAAGGCTTTCCATCCTTAACGGCTGTTGTTCCTGCTATTTCAAAAATATTTCCTATCCTTACTGCTCTCGAATATCCTACAATGTCCTCCCATGGAGAATTTCCGCTTATATTTTTTCTCATTAATTTAACTCCTTCCGAATTCTCATACTTATCTTATTTTTCAATAATAGCATTCATATTCTGTGTTTCAAAAAGTTTATAATAAATTTTCTAAGTATGCATCTCCGCTTCAACATCCTCAATACTTTTTTCAGGCTGTACAAGCCATTCCAGTGCCAATCTTCTGAAATGAATAATACTTTCATCATAAGGGAATTTCTTATTATTATGATTTTCAGGACGTATTCTCAGTTCCACTGCACTCCAGTTAAGTCTGTACAAATAATCAAGCATATCCATTATTTCATCTTTTGAACGTAATTCTGCTTTATTCATCAATGTTTCTAAATCATTTTCCATGAAATATTCTATTGTTCCCTTAACATCACAAATTGTATTCAGATCTGTTAATTCTTGTAATGATAAAGCCCATAGCAGTACTGGTGGACATTCATAACGCCAATTATATTCTGAATTTATTCTTACATCATCTGTATATTTTTCAAGATAATTTTTTTCTTCATTAGTCAAAACTTCTTTAATTCCGTATTGTTTTTCAAATATTTCCAAAAACTCTTTGATTTTTTCTTTGGCATTTTCCTGCATTTCATTATAAAGTTCTGATGCAATTCCTGTCATCTGCATTGCAGCCGCCCTTTTTATAATCAATTCTTTATCAGGAATAACAGCCCTCGCCTCCGAAATGCTTGTATGCATATTCTCAAGATATGGTAATTCATCAGCCTTTATTTTTTCAATACTTCTCGCCATTCTAGCATTATCTTCATCTGTCATTTCAAAATTATCAATCAATTCTTTAGGAATAAACGGTGTAAACTCTTTAAATTCTGTTCCTATCTCTTTCGAAACAAATACTTTTTTATCAGGCGAATATAGAGTTTCTGCACTAAATAACGAATAACCATCAAAACTTTTTCCTGCTCCCAAAATAAAATCCAATAGTTTTATCTTTTCGTTTTTCTTTTTCCCACTTTTGTAAAAATCAAAAGTTGCCGTTAATTTTGTTCTGCAATTGAAAAATGCAATTTGAGTCAATAACATCTGCTTCAAATTTTCATCTTTTATATTCACATCTGAAAAATGTTCGGCAAGCCCAGCGCCATATTTTGCAGCCATTTCACTATCATCAATTTCCCCATTGATTTCTGTACCATCTTTTAATTTTATTTTAAAAATTCGTGTCCATTCTTGTATTGGAAACTCCTTTTCAGAATCTTCCCCTTCAAAATATGAAAGTACCTCTTCTTCCGCGAAATTTTTATGCGTATCAACTGCTTCTTCCACTTTATCTCCAAAATACTCAACAATTTTTCGTGCAATTCCATCCCCATTTTTTCCAACAACTGAATGAAAATGAAAATCTTTAGCTATCCTTAAAGGAATTTCTTCTTCCTTATTCTTTTTAAAAAAATCAAATATTCCCATTTCTTCTCTCTTTCTAAATCTAAATTTTCTTCAGCTCAAAAATCACAATCTCAGGCTGTGCAAAAAATCTAATAAACATTTCAAGAAAAGCTCCTCCTAATCCTGAAGTAATGTATATTTTATGACCATTATATTCCTTCATTCCATATCCATATTTCTTCTTATCCTTTATCGCTGACATGATAATTTTTCCAAAGAAAGTAACCTGTCCGCCGTGAGTATGTCCAGCAAGTGTAATATCTGCCTTTTCCTTTTCATCTTCTGTCATTTCCTCAAAATATTCAGGATTATGAGTCAAAAATAATACAAAGTCCTCCTTTTTTAGCCCTTCAAGAGCCTTTTTCGCATCAGGCTTTCCATGCCACAAGTCTGTTACTCCAGCAATATATATATTTTCATTATTTATTGTTATTTTCCTATTTTCATTTACGAGCAGATTAAATCCAAGTTTTTTCATATTTTCAGCCGTTTTTTCTGCTCCTGGATACTCATGATTCCCATAAATCGCATATACTCCAAGTTCTGGAATCCTTATATCCTTCGCATCCTCATAAAACTTAGGAATATTTTTCTCCCAAGTCGCATAATCTCCCCCCAGAAGTATCATATCCTTTTTCTGTGCATTAATCAGCTCAATCGCCTTTTTCTGCTGTTTTTTATTATACCGTGCCATCGTATCATACTGAAAATCAGCTACAAACAGCACTCTTTTTCCGTCAAACTCTTTTGGCAAATCCTTAGACTTTATCTCAATTGTTTTAATCTTTATATTCCGATATTCATAATGCGAATACACCAAAAACACTATAATTAATCCTAAAAAAACATATAAAATCTTAAGAATCCAACTTTTTCCTTCCATTTTTTCTCCTTATTAGTAAATTTACCCCTAACCCTATAAGAAATATTACATCCAATGAACCTACATAAACAAAATAGCCATAAACAATAAATATGATGAATATTCCTGCCTTATCATCTCCAAGCGATGAGTCTGAAAATATACTCTATACCCATACTAAAAATATCAATATTTTTATTACTATTCCAACTATTGTCAAACTTATCAAGGACTTTTTCCCTATTCTCACTTTTGCATAAAAATATGATAAAAATATATTAAGCAAAATCAACACAAGATAACCTATTCCAAAATACGCATCTCCACCAATTTCTAAATTTCCTAAAACCGATTCTCCTAACCAAAACAATAAACTTGATACAAGAATATTAAAACAAAGCAGATAAAGAAAATATGAACCTCTAAGAATTATTTTTTTCATTCTTTCTCCTTCTAAATAAGTTGAACAATAATCCTAAATAAAAGTATAAATTTAGCATTCCCATATACGCTCCAAAGCTGAATAGTATAAGATATAAAAGGAATCCTCCTGCTCCTGCATCCTCTGTTTCAGGAATCGACATAAAAAATCCAAATATGCAAAAAAATATTATTACTTTTATCGTCACTATAACTAATGGCGGAATTAACAAACTTTTTTTACTGACTTTTATTTTTGAAATTAAGTAAGCGAAAATTAGACAAATTATAATGAAAACAATCTCTATTAGTGGAAATAAGCTTTCTAAAATCCACTCATTTTTTATATTCAGGTTTATAAAAAATTCATAAATACTATTATAAATACTATTATTAAACCTCATAACCGCCAAAATAATGTCAAAAAATGTTAAAAACAATAAGTAAAATAACCAAAAAAGTACTTTTTTCATTTTTATTCTCCATCTAATTTTTTATTTAACTATTTAAGAATTTTAAAAATATTTTACTCATTAGGATTATCATCAAGAACTATCGCACAAATAATATAAGCCAGCAGACCTGTTCCTGCAAAAAGAACCAAAACAAGCCACACTATCCTCACAATACTTGAATCAATATCAAAATATTCTGCAAGTCCTCCACATACACCTGTAATTTTTCTATCTTTTACTGATTTGTACAATTTATTTTTCATAATATAAAACTCCTTTTCTTCGTTTGTTTTAAATACGAATATTTTCTATTTTTCTTCCTAATTACTCACAAATTCCTTAACTTTCTCAAGAAATTTCTTCCTATCCTCATCTTTACCTTTTGCTCTAAAACTATAATGAATCCATTCTGTTTTCTTTATTCCGATTCCACCAAGATTAGCTTTTTTCATAGTAATTCCAAATCCTGTTATACTTAATAGAATTTTAGGCACTTCAGCTGTCGTAATCATTTTTGCGGTTTTTATATTAGTTAAAATCCCCTTTATTTCATTTTTTGCACTTTCATATGCAAAGCCTTTAAGCATAACTTTATCAAAAAATCCTTTCAGTATTGCAGGCATTGACATCCACCATATTGGAAATACAAGTATCAGCTCATCTGTATTTTTCAAAATTTCCTGATATTTTTCCACTAAAGGATCAATACTTTTCCCTTGTGAATACAAAGACAATTCTTCTTCTGTCATTACAGGATTAAATCCATCCTTATTCAAATCTATAATTGTATATTTTTGTTTTGTTTCATCAAGTTTTTCCACTACTTTATCTAAAATTGCTTTATTGAAACTTCCATTCCATGGATGTGCAAAAATTACTGTTTTCATTTTAAAATCCCTTCTTTCTGTAATCAATTTTCTAATTAATATTCCACTTCATTATTTTTTTTACTTTCAAACAATATCTTCTGTCTTTCAATTTCATTTATCAATTCTTCTTCACTAGGAAGATAATTTACATATTTACTTGCAAAAAGATTTTTATTATCATTCAAGACTGAATATTTTATAACAGTACTATCTGTATCTGTACAAAGAAGAAGCCCTATTGTCGGATTATCATTTTCCTGTTTTTTCAAATCATCGTACATTCTAACATACATATCAAGCTGTCCTATATCCTGATGTGTTAATTTTCCTGTTTTTAACTCTACTATAACAAAACATTTCAAAATATAGTTATAAAATACCAAATCAATATAAAAATCTGAATTTTCTGTACGAATATGCTGTTGCCTTTCCACAAATGCAAAACCTTTTCCAAGTTCCATCATAAATTTTTGAATATCGTCTGTTAATGCTTTTTCTAATTCATTTTCTGTATAAGACATATTTGTTGGTAAATCTAGAAACTCCAAAACTACTGGATTTTTTATAAATTCTTCTGCTTGTAGTTTTTTTGTCTTCTCTTTCATTTCATTTTCGACAATTTTTTTATCAATACTTGCAACAATACGATTATAGTAAAGTGTAGATATATTCCTATCCAAAGTTCTTACAGACCACATATTTTCTGCTGCTTCTGTTAAATAAAATATTCTAGCTTTCTCATCAGAAACTCTTAAAACTTTTTGAATGTGTGTCCAAGTTAATTTGGAAATCAGTGATTTCCATTTTTCATAATCTGAAAATAATACATAAAACTGTCTAATATTCCGAATATTTCTTTCACCAAAACCTTTTCCAAATTCTTCTGTCAATTCTTTTGATAAATTTTTGATAATTTCTTTCCCGTATTCTGCTCTTTCTCTTCCACTCTGTTCTTCTTCTACAATTCGTCTACCGATTTTCCAATATGCTTCCACCATAGCCGAATTTACAGCGGTATATGCTTTTTGTCTAGCATTTTTAAGTATTGTCTTTATTTCATTAATGTAATTTTTTGATATCTCCATCAAAATCCCCTCCCTTTTAAAATTACTTATTATAAAGTCTATTTATACCGTTAATATAAGCCTTTATACTAGCTTCCACTACATCTATACTTTGTCCTCTACCAAATATCTATTTCCATTTTCATCTTTCCTAAATCAATTTTGATTACTGTAAAATCTCTTACTCTTATCTTAATTTATTGAGAAATATGCAAAACTTCGTACACTTTTGAATTTTCTACTTCTTTAGGAGCATCTTCAAAAAAATAATACTCTGTATGTTTCCAATTTTCAGGGTTATATACTAATGCTCTTCCAACAGTTTTATCATCTGATATAGAAAATTCCATTCTTTTCATTTTTTCCATCGGTTTTGTTTCATTCTCTATTTCCAATAAATATTTTGCTTTAGAAAAGTTTTCATTAAACTCTTGCAACAATGGTATTCCAATATTTATAGTCTGCCATCCAAAAGAATTTAAAATATTATCATAGAAACCATCAAATATGAATTTATTCATTCCTTTGTTATCTTTCCAAAAGTATAATGGCGAATATTCTTTATTTTCCTCAGAGATTAAATAGGCTTTAAAAAATAAATCTTCAAATCCATCTGTTTTAAATCCATTTTCTTGGACTCTTTTTCTAATATTATTCATATCAAAATCTTTCGAAAGTTTTACTTTATACTGCATCATTATCATGTCTTTTATCCTCCAATATTTTCTATTTAATTACTGTATAATCTATTTATCCCGTTAATATAAGCCTTTATACTTGCTTCAACTACATCCGTACTTTGTCCTCTACCGATAAATCTGTTTCCATTTTTCTCGATAATTACAACTACTTGTGCCTGTGCATCAGTATCTCCAGTTATTGCCTCCAGCTTGTACTCTTCTAGAACAAAAGTATCACTTACCGCTAGATTAACCGCATTATACGCCGCATCAACAGGCCCATCTCCAAGAGCTTCTTTAACTAGTTTTTCTCCATCCAGTTCAATTGTAACTGTCGCTTTTGGCTTTTTCCCTTCCTGTCTTGAAATTTCAAAGTGAGCCAGTTTTATTCTTCCCTCTATTTTTGCTGCTTCTCCAGCAACTAATGCTATAATGTCTTCATCTAAAACATATTTTTTCTTGTCTGCCAATTTTTTAAACTGTGCAAATAATTCTTCCACTCTATCACTTCCGACATGATTAAATCCTAATGATTCTAATTTTTGTACAAAAGCGTGTTTTCCTGAATGTTTTCCAAGTACTAAGCTGTCTGGATTTCTTCCAACTGATTCTGGACTCATAATTTCGTAAGTTTCAGGATTTGCTAATACTCCATGTTGATGAATTCCTGATTCATGTGCAAAGGCATTCGCTCCGACAATTGCTTTATTTGGCTGTGTTGAAACTCCTGTCAAAAGGCTTACTAATTTACTTGTTGGGTAAATTTGCTTTGAATCAATGTTTGTATAATATTCTTCAAACAAGTCTTTTCTAGTTTTTAAAATCATTGCAATCTCTTCAAGCGAAGTATTCCCAGCTCTTTCTCCAAGTCCATTAATTGTACACTCAATCTGAGTTGCTCCAGCCTGAATCGCCGCAACCGAATTTGCCACAGAAAGTCCCAAGTCATCATGACAATGCACAGAAATATCCACATTTTCAATCCCTTTAACATTTTTTTTCAAATAAGTTATAAGTTCAAACATTTCATTTGGAGTTCTATAACCTACTGTATCAGGCACATTAAGTGTAGTGGCTCCAGCTTTTATAGCTGTTTCATATACTTCCACCAAAAATTCCTTTTCAGTTCTAGTCGCATCTTCTGAAGAAAATTCAATATCGTCAATAAACGATTTTGCATAAGACACTATTTCTTTTACTCTATCTAAAATCTGCTCTTTTGTCATTTTTAGCTTGTATTCCCTATGAATCGGAGAAGTTGCAATAAATGTATGTATTCTTGGTTTTTTCGCATTTTTCACTGCCTCTGCCGCTGCTTCAATATCTTTTTTCACAGCTCTCGCCAAACTTGTAACTGTAGATTTCTCAATATTTTCAGCAATTAATTTAACTGATTCAAAATCTCCTGGTGATGCCACCGCAAATCCAGCTTCTATCACATCCACTCCAAGACTTTCAAGCTGTTTTGCAATTCTCAATTTTTCCTGTGTATTAAGATTGACACGTGGTGTCTGTTCTCCATCTCTTAGCGTTGTATCAAATATTTTAATATGTTTTTTCATTGTCTCCTCCTTATAGGTAATACTTTTCATTGTCTCCTCCTTATAGGTAATACTTTTCATTTTATTTTTATTTTATAGAATAAATCGCTGCCTGCTCTGCATGAATAATCGCTGTATCAAATAATGGAACATCAGTATCTTCATTTTTTATAAGAAGCCCTATTTCAGTACAGCCTAATATTATTCCTTCTGCACCTTTGTTTCTAAGTTTATCAACAATTTCTAAAAATTTCTTTTTTGAATCAGAATTTATAGTTCCAAGACAAAGTTCGTCATATATTACTTTATTTATAATTTCTATATCATTTTTATCAGGAATTATGACATTTATCCCTTTTTCAATAAGTTTTGATTTGTAAAAATCCTGTTCCATTGTATATTTTGTTCCAAGCAGTGCTATATTTTTTAATCCTTTTTCTAATATCTTTTCTGCTGTCATTTCAGCGATATGCAATATTGGAATGGAGATTTTTTCTTTAATCTGATTAACAACCTTATGCATTGTATTTGTGCAAATAACTATAAAGTCTGCTCCCGCTTTTTCAAGATTATTAGCAGCCTCTCCCAAGATTTCTCCGCTTTTTTCCCAATTTCCGTTTGCCTGACATTCTTCTATTTCCTGAAAATCCACACTATATAATATACATTTAGCTGAATGAAGCCCACCAAGCCTTTCTTTCACAGTTTCATTTATTATTTTATAATAAGTTACTGTACTTTCCCAGCTCATTCCTCCTATTAATCCTATTGTTTTCAAATTCATCTTCCTTTCAAAATAAAGATTTTCTATTCTTTCACAGCCTCAAATCTCAATCTTACATAATCCGCCAAAATTTGTCCATCTTCATTTCTTTCCAGTTCTTTTTCAACTTTTTCAGTTATTTCATCAATTTATTTAACTGATTCAAAATCACTTTTTTTACAACTCGTTTGTGAAAATCTTTTTGGACTTGTTTTTCTAATTTTATCCGCAATATTTTCTCCTAATTCATAAACCTTTTTTATAGTTTCATCATCTACTCCGTTTTCTGAAAGTTCATTTTTATCAAGAACCTCTACACTAAATATAGTTGTATTCCCATATTCATCTGTACACCTAAAATCCATTATAACAGGAATTCCATAACCTGTTTTCAAATCTTTTATATACCAATATTGTTTGTTCGGCACATCATTAAACATTAGTTCTGTATTCTCAGGAAAAACATCCCGAGCGCCTTGATCCACTATTTTTCTATTTTTTATATCATCCATTGCTGACAAAACACCTCTTTTATACTCTTCTTTAGTAATAGCATAAATTCCACTTTTTTTATACATTTTTTTTCTTTCTATCCCATTTATTATTTTTTCACCAAAAACAGGATACGTTGTTTTCCAAGCAAGAAATCCTCCAACAAGTGGAACGCATGAATTAACCAATAGCGACAACAAAGAAATCAAGATTAATTTTTTCATAATATTACATTCCTTTCAATATTCTGTTTATTTTATCTTTCCTTAAAAAATAGAATTTATTCTTTCACAGCCTCAAATCTCAATCTCACATAATCCGCCAGAATTTGTCCATTTTCATTTCTTTCAAGTTCTTTTTCCACTTTTTCTGTTATTTCATCAATCAGTTTTTCATGCATTTCCACTGGAACGTTTACAAGAGCAGGTGCAGAAAAAGTTTGAAGCCATCCTTTTATTCCAGTTGGAAGCAAAGTAGGACGGGGAAAACTTATCATTCTTTTTACTTTCAGCCCATATTTTTCAAGTAATTCCGTTTTTTCTTCTGGAGTTGGAAAAAACCAGCATTTTTTAGCTTTCAGGTTATGTTTTTCTAAAGTTTCAAAAATAGCATTCTCTATTTTTTCCACGTTTCCTTTACGACCCGTCTCGGCTACAAAACGTCCACCTTTTTTCAAGGCTCGAGCTACTCCTTCCATCACTTTCTCTGGATTAGTCATCCAATGTAGTGCCGCATTGGAAAAAATCGCATCAAACTCATTTTCAAATTTCATATTCTGTGCATCTCCCTGTATGGCTTCAATCCCAATTTTTCTTGTCGCTTCAACAAATTTCTGACTTCCGTCAAGCCCTAAAACTTTGCACCCATATTCAGTAATTTTCTTAGTCAATACTCCATCTCCACAGCCTAAATCCAAGATATACTCATCTTTTTGAGGATTTAACCATTCAATCAGCTCTTCTCCATAAGTTGATACAAAACGTGCATTTTTCTCATATTTTTCCTTTTCCCAATGCTGACTTACTTTCATTTTATTACTTCCCTTCTATACTTTTTTTATTTAAAAAATATTACATTTTTTCTCCACGGCTCATTGCTACAACCCCTGTTTTGGCGATTTCCAGTATTCCATAACTTTTCATCATTTCCACAAATCCACGTAATTTTTTCACATTTCCTGTAAGTTCTATTACAAGCGAGTTTGGTGCCACATCTAGCACTTTTCCACGATAAATGTCTGCAATTTGAACGATTTGAGCTCTTGTTTGAGCATCAGATTTTACTTTTATAAGCATAAGTTCACGTCTTATAACTCCTTCTGCTGGAAAAATCTTTACTTTTACAACGTCAACAATTTTATAAACTTGTTTTTGAATCTGATTTAATGCCTTGTCGTCACCATCAACTGTAAGTGTCAATCTCGCATAACCTGGCTTATTTGTAACTCCAGCAGTCATCTTGTTTACCGAATATCCTCTTCTATTAAACATAGACATTATTCTTGATACAATTCCACTTGTATTTTTTGTAATTATTAATATTTCATGCTCCTTAATCATTTTCCAGTACCCCTTTCTTACCTATCATTTGACTTACAGTTTTTCCTGCTGGTATCATTGGAAACACATTTTCTTCCTTTTCAACAATACAATCCAGTATCACACCTTCATCTGATAAAATCAGATCTTTTAATTTATTCTCCAAATCTGCCTTTGTCTGTAATCTTTCCGATTTTATCCCATATGCATCAGCAATTTTTACAAAATCAGGATTACATTCCAAATCAACAAAAGAGTATCTCCTATCTTTAAATAATTCCTGCCATTGTCTAACCATTCCTAAGAATGAATTATTTATAATTACTATTTTTACTGGCAAGTTATACTGTCTAATCATCATAATTTCTTCAAGCGTCATTTGAAAACCACCATCTCCAACGATTAACACAACTTTCTTATCTCTTGCCCCAACTTGAGCTCCAATTGCTGCTGGCACTCCAAATCCCATTGTTCCAGCTCCACCTGAAGTTACAATGCTATTTGCATTTTTATAAGTCATATATTGTGCAGCCCACATTTGATGCTGTCCAACATCTGTTACAACGATTGTATCCCCATCCAGAATATTGTTAATTGCCTTTAACACTTCCTGTGCAAGCAATTTATCCTTACCAACATCTCTATGTGCCAATGGATATTCTTTTTTCCATTCTTTTACTTTATCTGTCCATTCTTTGTGATCCTGTGGCTCTAATTCCTTATTAATTTCAGAAAGCACATTTTTCAAATCTCCAACTATCGGAACATCAGCCTTTTTATTTTTATCAATTTCAGCAGGGTCAATATCTATATGTATTATTTTTGCACGTTCACAAAATTTGCTCGGATTTCCTGCGATTCTATCATCAAATCTTATCCCAGCCGCAATTACCAAATCTGCCTCATCTGTGGCATAATTTGCCGGAACAGTACCATGCATTCCAAGCATTCCAAGCGATAATTCATGATTTTCAGGGAACGCTCCAAGTCCTAAAAGAGTTGTAGTTACCGGAATATCCATTTTATTTACCAGCTCTAAAAGTTCCTTTGAAGCTCCAGATTTCATGACACCTGCTCCCGCTATGATTAACGGTTTTTTAGCTTTCTTTATCAATGATAAAGCTCTTTTTATCTGTACAGGATGCCCAACATAAGTCGGCTCGTATCCTTCCAGCTGTACTTCCTTGTCAAACAGCTTGTTAAATTCCTCATAAGAAATCTCCTGTTGCTGAATATCGTTTGGTATATCCACCAGTACAGGTCCTGGTCTTCCTGTCGAAGCTATAAAATAAGCCTCTTTTATGATTCTTGGAATATCTTTAATATTTTGCACCAAATAATTTCCTTTTGTTATTGGAACAGTAATTCCTACTATATCAGTTTCCTGAAAAGCATCTCTACCAAGCAAGTTGCTTCTTACCTGTCCTGTTATCGCTAGTAATGGTACAGAATCCATATGTGCAGTCATAATCCCTGTAACCAAATTTGTTGCTCCAGGTCCCGAGGTAGCAAGACAAACTCCCACTTTTCCAGAAACTCTCGCATATCCATCTGCCGCGTGCACTGAACCTTGCTCATGTCTTGCAAAATAATGTTTAATTTTACCAAAGCTGTAAATTTCATCATAAATTGGTATTACTGCTCCACCAGGATACCCAAACATATCAGTTACGCCCACTCTATGAAGGCATTCCAATAGCATTCTTGCACCATTTATCATTTCGTTACTCATTTTTCAACCACCTTTTCTTTTTGATTTTTTTATTAATTTTTCGATAATTTAATTTCTTGATTTATAATATTCCTAACAGTGTTTCCCATTTAAATATTGAATGTTTAATAAATTTTTAATTGCATACTATTTAACTTTTTTATTCTATCTCCTGCGAATTTAATCTTTTAACTACATATCCTTTTTTATTAAATTCCTCTATTATTTTTTGAATATGCTCCTCACCATTTGTTTCTACCGTTACCTGAAGTTCCACATCGTGAAATCTATTAAGATTTTTAAACTGATTATGATCAAGCCTTATAACATTTGCATTTTGTTCAGACAAGATTTGCGATACAGTAACCAGCTGTCCTGGTTTATCAGGCAAGTCAACCGAAAATCTAAATATTCTACCTCTTACAATAAGCCCTTTATTTATCATAGAAGAAATAGTCAATACATCAATATTTCCTCCACTTAAAATTGATACAATCTTTTTCCCTTTTTCATTAATTTTTCTAAGTGCCGCAACCGAAAGAACTCCTGCATTTTCTGCAACAATTTTATGTTTTTCAACTAACAGAAGGAAAGATTCCATAAGTTCATAATCTGAAATTGTAATTATATCGTCCACATAATTTTTTATATAATCAAAGTTCAATTCTCCGATTTTTCTAACTGCCGTTCCATCCGCAATCGTATTTGTTTCAGGCAGTTCCACAACATCTCCATTTTTTAGAGCTGCAATTGCCGAAGCTGCTCCTTCTGGCTCCACACCGATTATTTTTATCATAGGATTTTTCAGTTTTGCCGCAAGTGCAATTCCTGAAATTAGTCCTCCACCTCCAAGTGGCACAAGAATTATATCAGCATCAGGTAATTCTTCTAACACTTCAAGTGCAATTGTTCCCTGTCCTTCCACAACATCATCATCATTAAACGGATGAATAAATACATACCCTTCCTTCTCCTGTAGTTCTCTCGCATAATTATAGGCATCATCATATTCTTCCCCAGCCAAAATAACTTCAGCACCATATTGACGAGTTGCTTCCACTTTTATAAGCGGTGTGTATTTAGGCATTACAATAACTGCCTTAATTCCTAGTTTTTGAGCCGCAAGAGCCACACCCTGAGCATGATTCCCTGCTGATGAAGCAATAACTCCCTTTCTTTTCTCCTCTTCTGTCAATTTTGCAATCTTGTTATATGCTCCCCTAATTTTAAACGAACCTGTTCTTTGTAAGTTTTCAGGCTTAATATAAACATCATTTCCAGTTTCTTTCGAGAACACTGAACTGTGAATCAATTTAGTTTTTGTTATCACAGTACTTAATCTCTCTCTTGCTTCCATAAAATCATAAAGTTTATGCAATCTCTTCACCTTCTTCAAAATTTTTTATTTATTTTAAATATCTATTTTTATATAATATTTTTTATTTACATTTTTAATTTTTTTAACGTAAGGGCATCAATCGCCATGCCCTTACATCCCCGCTTTACGCAAAACTTTCTTATAAAGAAAAAAGAAAACTCGCTTTTGAATTTAAATTGTTTTAATAAAAGCAACTGCATTTCATTCAAAATATATTCCAAAAGCTCAAACAGTTCTTTTTCCTTTAACGAAATTTTGCTTATTATTTTTACTATTACAAGTAGTATCGTTAAGTTAAAAATTCCGTGAATTTTTAGAAACAAAAATTACAGAAAAAAATACCCATTAACTATAATTCTTTTTACAAAATTTAAAATTGCGGCTACATTATCTATTTTTTATTTAAATATTAGATATTTTTTATCTTTTCATTTAAAAACTCTATTATTATATTTACAATTTCTGGCTGAAACCAATATTCATCAGAATGTCCTGCCCCAGTTACTACATATCTTGTTGATTCTATCCCTTTTTCAATTAATGCCTTGTGAAGTTTTTCTGTATGGATTGGAGGGACTAAAGTGTCTGCATCTCCGTGCATCAATAAGAATGGTGGTGTTTTATCAGAAATATATGATATTGGGTTTGTTACTTTTATATCATTTCTTACATCATTTAGCCAAAATTTCACTGATAATAATATTGCCCTGTAACCTTCATCAATATCATCTGGAATTTCAAAATCCACTTCTCCAAAGTCTGTTACTCCATAAATATCGATAACTGCCTTTATATCGCTATTTTCAGATAAATTTTCACCTTTGTCAAAATCTCTTGTTCCATTTGTCGCTCCAGCCATTGCTACAAGATATCCACCAGCAGAATCACCCATTATAGCTATTCTTTCTTTATCTATCCCATACTCATCAGCATTAGCCTTCAAAAATCTGATTGCTGATTTTACATCTTCCACACTTTGCGGAAATACTCCATCAGGAATAGTTCTATATTCCATACTTGCAACCACATAACCAGCCTTTGCGATTTCAATTCTTTGCTGTAAATAATTTTCCTTGTAGCTATGTGCAAATGAGCCACCTGTTACAAACAGCACTGTTGGAAACTTTCCTTCCCTATTGGGTTTCAAAATATCCATTTCCAATTTTATATTTTTTCTAAAATAGCTGACTGGCTGTGAATAAGTAACATTCACTATTGATTTTATCTTCTCTTGTGTCAGCTCGATATTTAAAACTTTACTTTCTCCACCATTTTCCATTTCAATCTCCTCCTTTGTAAAAGCACATTAGTCCAATATCTCAATAGCCCCTCTATCTGCAGAAGACACGTGCATTGCATATTTTCTCAAATACCCTTTTACTTCAATTTTGAATGGTTCCAATTTAGCTTTTCTTGCTTCAATTTCTTCATCCGAAATTTTTATGTTTATTGTTCTGCTTGGAATATCAATTTCAATAATATCTCCATCTTGAACTATAGCAATATTTCCACCTGAAGCAGCTTCTGGAGAAACATGTCCAATTGAAGCTCCTCTTGTCGCTCCTGAAAATCTTCCGTCTGTAATTAACGCAACATCCTTGTCAAGTCCCATTCCAGCAATCATCGCTGTTGGTGATAACATTTCTCTCATCCCAGGCCCACCTTTTGGTCCTTCATATCTAATAATTACAACATCTCCTGCTACAATTTTTCCACCAACAATTGCTTCTACAGCTTCTTCCTCACTATTAAATACTTTTGCTGGTCCTGTATGCTGTAACATTTCCGGATCTACT
This sequence comes from Leptotrichia hongkongensis, assembly GCF_041538065.1. Lineage (NCBI taxonomy): Bacteria > Fusobacteriati > Fusobacteriota > Fusobacteriia > Fusobacteriales > Leptotrichiaceae > Leptotrichia > Leptotrichia hongkongensis. The sequence goes on from NZ_JBGORW010000008.1 coordinate 40,141, forward strand.
GCCCCTTCTTTAACAACGCAGCCGTCTGGTGCCAAGTTTCCTTTTAATACTGCAATTCCACCAGTTTTATATGCTGGTTTGTCCCAAGGCTTGATTACATCATCATCATTTATAAATGCTTCTTTTGCAAGTTCTCCTTGAGTACGCAATGCTACAGTTTTTGTATTTTCATGTAATCTTCCATTTTCAAGCAATCTTTTCATAACTCCTGTTACTCCACCTGCTCTGTACAAGTCTTCTATAAAATATTCACCAGATGGCGATAATTTACACAATTGCGGAGTTATTTTTGCAATTTCATTAAAATCTTCCAATGTCAATTTTATTCCTGCTTCATGTGCTATCGCTGGCAAGTGTAGAGCTGTATTTGATGATCCTCCAAGAGCCATATCCATTGCAACCGCATTTTCAAATGCTTCTCTTGTCAAAATATCTTTTGGACGAACATCTGCTTTCAATACTTCCATAATTTGCATCCCAGCTTTTTTAGCAAGCCGTATTCTTTCTGAAAATACCGCTGGTACAGTTCCATTTCCTGGAAGCCCTAATCCAAGTGCTTCTGTTAAACAGTTCATTGTATTTGCTGTATACATTCCTGCACAAGATCCGCAAGTCGGACATGCCATTTCTTCAACAGAATTAAGTTCTCTTTTAGTTATTAATCCAGCTTCATATTGTCCAACTGCTTCAAACACATTACTAAGCCCTATCTTCTTACCTTTATACACTCCCGCAAGCATCGCTCCTCCACTTACAAATATTGAAGGTATATTTAGTCTTGCAGCTGCGATTAACATTCCAGGCACTACCTTATCACAGTTTGGCATAAATACAATCGCATCAAACGGAGTAGCCATTGCAACTGCTTCAATCGAATCTGCGATTATGTTTCTTGTTACCAGCGAAAATTTCATCCCAATATGATTCATTGCAAGTCCATCACAAATTCCAATTGTATTAAATTCCATTGGAACTCCTCCAGCCATTCTTATACCATCCTTCACAGCCTGAACCAAATTTTTCAAATGAACATGCCCCGGTATAATTTCATTAAATGAATTAGCAATCCCAATAATTGGACGATCCATTTCTTCACTTGTAAATCCTAACCCTTTCAAAAGCGATCTGTGTGGAGCTCTAGCCTCTCCTCTTGTTAAGTTGTTACTTCTTCCTTTTCCTTTCATTGTCATTGATTTCACTCTCCTAAAATTTGTTTTTTTCATACATAGTTAATCTCAATTTTTAAGATTTTCCTATATATTTTTATCTATAAAATATCAACAAACTTTAAAAATAATCATTTAAAGTTATTTGATTATATTTTATCACATATTTTATAAAATTTTTACTTATTTTTCTTTATAAATTTCATTGAATACTTTATTTTTACTAGTTTTTTAAAAAAATAAAAGACGATTTGTATATAAATCGCCTCAAAGTTATAAAAACAATAACAGTTTTTTATTATTCTATATAATTCTATCAATTATTTCCCAGTAAAATTAGCCATTACTTCTCTATCATTTACCGATACAACAAAATCATTGTTAGAAACTTTTAAGGCAACGTATTTTCTATTTTGTACAACTTTAATTCCTAAAATTTCAATAATCAGTAATAATGATAAGACTAAAATTAATAATGACATAATTTCCTCCAGTTTTTCAATTTTTTGATTCATTTATCTGTATGAAATTATTATATCAAAAATCAATCATTTTGTAAAATATATATTATATATATGACTTATATATTTTATTAATCTTTACAATTTCAAATTAAACAAAATCTATTTTGATTTTTGAATAACATCCAATGCTTCTTTAAAATATTTTTTTAATTCTTCATCATCTGTTTTTTTGGCTACTTCCATTCCTTTTTTTAGCCATTTCTCAGCTGTTTCAGAATCTCCTAGTCCAGCATAAAAGTTCGTAAGATTGTAATATGCCCACGGATAGCCCTTTTGAACAGACGCCTGATACCATTTTAATGCCTCTTTCTGATTTCCTTCCTCTTCAAACATTAACCCCAATTTATTTTCCGAAAATCCATCTTTCTCAAATTTAGTTACCTTTAAATACCATTCTTTTGCATTCTTATAATCTTCCATTTCATAATATGCCCCCGCAATCCAAAGATAGTTATCAGGATTGTCTACTAACTTTTGATATTCTTTATAATATTTTATTGATTTCTCATAGTCTCCTTTTTCAAAATATAAATATGCTATATTTGAAATCGCCGTAAAGTTACCGTTTTCTATGGCTTTTAAATACCACTTTTCAGCCTCTGAATAATTTTTTTGATTAGTATACAAAACTCCTAATCTATTTAAATAATCAGCATTATTTGGAAATTCATTTACATATTTTGTAATTAAATTTACCATTTTTTTATTATCTTTTTTTTCATAAGCATCATCTATCTGTTTTTCTAATTTTGTTTTTTCCTCTTTCGTCATCGCGGAAAAACTTTGAACTCCTAATCCCAAATTTACAATTACTAATAATAAAATCAAGTATTTTTTCATAATATCCCTTCTTTCTATTTTTTATATTACTAAGGTTAGTTATTACTCTCAACTTCTTTAATGATCTCCTGTATATCTTTCATTTGTTTTTGATCTTTTTGCTTTTTCGCTGTTTCAAAAGATTTTTTTAGCCATTTTAATGCGGTATTCTTATCTCTCTGTTGATAGTACAAAATCCCTAGATTCGCTTGGCCTCCTGAATTTCCTTTATCTGAGGATTCTAAAAACCATTTTCTAGCCTCTTTCTGATTCCCTTCAGCAAGATAAATCTGTCCTAAAATATTTTGTGACATCCCTTCTTCATCCTTGACGTAGGATTTTAATAAATATTTTTTTGCTTCTTCTGTATTTTCCAATCTATAATTTAAATAACCCATTATAAAATCTATCTCATCTATGCTTCCAAAATTTTTATTATCAATTTTGCTAAGCCACTTTAATGCTTTTTCATATTCTTCCATTCCCATATAAACTATCCCTGTTAATAGCCTTATATCATATTTCTTCCCATCATCTGCTATAAAAGGATATTTTTTCTGCATCTCTATCGCTTCATTTAATTCTTTTTCACTTTCATTCTTTTTGCCCATGTCATCATACAACATTCCCAATACAGCTTTTAATACAACATTAGTTGGATTTTTTTGTATATCTTCTTTTAACATTGATATTGCCTTCTGTCTATTCCCTTTATCATATTCTTCCGACACTTTCTCTATCACTTTTTCAAATTCCTTAGAATTCATTTGTGAAAATCCCTGCACTCCAAAAATCAAGCTGGTCATAATTATCGCAAAAACTAATAGTTTTTTCATTTCTACACCTACCTTTTTTCATTAGTTCTTTGTTTTTGTTTAATTAAAAATTTCTTCGTTTATTGTATCACAATTATTAAAAAAATCAAAATTTTACATATAATATCCTTAAATCCATTAATTCTTAAGAATTAATTTTTTTAAAGACAAATAAATCGAAAAAATTTATTTTTATAGTGAAACTTATACAAAATCGACCTAAAAATATGAAATAATAACTTTATGGCATATGAAAAAGATTATAGAAAAAGAATTTTAAATTTTTATTACTAAAATGGAAAAACAAAAGATTTTGGCTGTGGAAAGGAGACAGTGAGAGTGGCACTGAAAAAATTAGGATACACAAGAAAAAAACAGACAAAATACAGGGAGCAGGGCATTTTCTATTATTTCTTCCGCTGTATTCACCGAATTTAAATCTAATAAAAAATATAAAAAAAACACCTAAGATATTTATTATCCTAAGTGTTTTATATTATTTATGAATGTTAGAAGAAAAACAACTTTTGTATTTCAATTTATTAGAATTGTAATCCTAAACCTACTTTAAATACACTATTTTTTGTGTCATATAATTCATAACCTGCTGACAAGTTAAAGTTATCTGATACATTGTATTTAGCTCCAAGTCCTAAATTAAATACACCTTGATCATAATCTAATCCAGCTAACTTAGCAATTTCTACACCATTACTAGAAATTTTTCTTTCCCCATGATAAGATTTTTTGCTAAATCTTTGTTCGTATTCAAGATTTCCATATAAATCTAAAGCTCCAACCTTAGTTTGTCCATAAATTCCTGCTGTAGCATTTCCACTACTTCTTTTAGCACTTCCATAACTTATATTTCCTGCAGTAAATCCATCTTCCTTAACACTTGTTACCCCTAATCCAATATAAGGTTTAACGTAAGTATTCTCGTCTGTGTCGTCTCTAAATTTATATCCTAGTCTAGTTTGGAAATCTAAAACATTTGAATCAAATTTTACATTGTTATAATTATTATATTTATGTTTATTACTTCCATATGTCAATGCTGATGCTAAATCTATATTGTCTGTAAAGTCATATTTTCCACTTAATGATACTTGGTAAGAATCTAGTTTTTCTTTTACTCCATCAAATGATTTTTTATATTTTACAGTAGAATTTTCAACTCCTACTCCTGCTCCTAATGTAAAATTACCAAATCTCTTTGTTCCTGATAAAATTGCTCCACTAGTTCTAGAATTATATTTTAAATCCTGATCATACGATCCTGCATTACCAAGATATTGGATATTTAAATTAAATCCATTTTCTTTTTTAGCTTGTTCTAAATCCTTAAAGCTATTTGCTGTTGCAACTTTTGTCAAATCATAGTCAACTCTTGATCTTGCACCTTGAACTGTAGGTATTGTTCCTGTAGTCGCTGGTGTTGTTGGTGTTGATGGCGCAGCAGGCGTTGTCGGAGTTGTTGGTGTCGCTGGTGTTGTTGGTGTTGATGGCGTAGTAGGCGTAGCAGGTGTTGTTGGTGTCGCTCCTGTGCTAGCTACTGATGCTATTGTTGCTGATGTTACTCCTCCATTTAATGGTGATGTCAATGTTACCGTTGTTGGTCCTGTATAAGTTTGTACAGTTCCCGAATCTGTTACTATATTTAATGTTCCTCCTGCTGGAACTATAAATTTATTTCCCGCAGATATTGTACTTCCACCAGTTGCTGTAACTGTATTAGTTCCAGTACCTAAATTCCAGCTTGTAGCACCTGTTATTGCTGTTCCTGCATTAATATTAAGTCCTCCACCAACAATTGAAGCGGCAGAAAATGTATTTGCACTAATAACTAATGCTCCTAATAATAATAGTTTTTTCATTTTAAATTACCTCCCTATTTTGTTTTTTTTTAACAATAATTTTTGATAAGTGTTTAAATATTATCATATTTAATTTTTTATGTCAAATTTCATAAAATTTATTGTTTGATAACAATTTTTCTTTGAATTTTGTTATTATATTTTGAAAATTATAAAATTTAAATTAATTTATAAACGCTAAAAAAGTTAAAAGAGTCCCTTTATTTTTAATAAAATTATCATTTATTACTTTTTAAAATATTTATTAAAAAACAGATGTCATAATTACTCAATCTAAATATAAATTTAATAGTTAAAAGTTTTTTGTAAATATTTATATGTATTGTATTGTATTGTATTGTATTGTATTGTATATATAAAATAATTTTAAAAAAAATATATTAATTTTTATTTAATGTTATTAATAAAAATATCATTTTTCAGAAAAATACTTTAGATAATCTAATATCTGCTATATTTAAAAATATACTCAAACCTACCTAAAATTAAACTTCTAAAAATTATATAAATTTAGGGTTTGAGTAAAATAGTCATAACTTTTGAGTTTAGTTTTAAAGCAGTTTTACTATATAAATTATATTCAAATCAATCTACTTAAAAACTAGAATAAAAATATGTAAAAATTAATGAGTCAACTATAAATCCAATTTACTCTTCTACTTTTGTTTTAAAATAGAATTACTATTTTTAAATTCCTAATAATGAAAAAACTGTCCTTCAATTTTGAAAGACAGTTAAAACATTTAAATATTTTATTTATGACAATAATACTAGATACATTTAAAAATTTAAATATTCCAAATAATGTATTTTTTTATACATCAGGATATTTTCTTACAATTTCAGTAATATTGCAAGCTCCCTCAATCACAGGGAACATCATAACAGCCCCAGTACCTTCCCCCAATTTCATATTCATAAAGAGCATTGGCTCTAAATCCAGTTCCTTCATAATATACTTCATTCCAGGCTCTTCGCTCAAGTGGGAAGCAATCATAAAATCTCTGCAGTTTGGACAAATTTTATATGCAACAAGGGCAGAAATCGCTGAAATAAAACCATCTATCACAACAGGCACACGGTTTTTTGCACATCCTAGATAAGTTCCCACCATTCCAGCAATATCAAGTCCTCCAACTTTTGCCAGTACATCTATTATTTTATTTTTTTCAAATTTTTCTTTTTTTCCTGTTCCATTTATATTTTCTTCAAAAAATTTTGACAATCCATTTACTTCAACTGCTTTTTTAACGACATTCTTCTTATGCTCCAAAGTTTTATCATCAATTCCGCTTCCATATCCGACAATCTCATCTAGTGACAAATCTGTCAGAACCTTCAAAATAGCACTACTAGTCGTAGTGTTTCCAATCCCCATTTCTCCAGTTGCAAATAAATTGTATCCGTCCCTTGTAAACTCGTCAACCATTTCAATCCCAGTTTCTATAGCCTTTACAGCATCTTCATACTCCATTGCGGCTTGTTTAGCAATATTATTAGTACCTGATTTCATAATTTTTCTGTTAATAATTCCCGATAAATCTATTTCTTTTTTTATATCCGAACTCTCATCAATTCCCAGATCTACCACTTTCACATCAGCATTATATGCCATTGAGAGAGCATTAATTGATGATTTGCCATTTAACATTGCTTCCACTACATACTGCGTTATTACTCTTTTGGATTTGCTGACTTTTTCTCTTTCCACACCGTTATCGGCTGCCATTACAAGCACCATTTTTTTGCAAGGTTTATAATTTTCACTCATTCCTTCAAGCCTGATTGCCAGTTCTTCCAGTTTTCCCAGTCCTTTTGGAGTTTTTAGCAATGAATTCAGTTCATTTTCCTTTTTTTTCATTTTATTTCTATCTAAAGCCGTTATTTTTTTTATTGTATCAAATAAAATTTCTCCTGTAATTTTACTCTTTATGATTTCCATATATATTCCTCTATTTACAAATTTATTTTAATTTTTCAGCAATTTTTTGAAAAGTTTTTTCCACACCCTTCAACAACTTTTCCACATCCTCATCATTATGAATATAAGAAACAAAATGTGCCTCATATTTTGAAGGTGGCACAATTACTCCATTTTCAAGCATTGTATCAAAATATATGCTGTAAAATTCATCATTCGTATTAATTGCATCTTCCAAAGTTTTCACTTTTTCTTTTGAGAAAAATATTGTAAATAAGCTTCCAAAATGATTCACACTTGCTGGAATATCATATTTTTTTATTAATTCATTAATTTTATTTACCAAATTCTCTGTTTTTTTATTTACATTTTCATAAATTTCAGGATTTTCCTTCAAAATCGAAATTGTTTCTATCCCTGCAGCCACTGAAATTGGATTTCCAGAAAGCGTTCCAGCGTGATAAACATTACCAACTGGCGAAATTAAGTTCATAATTTCCTTTTTTCCACCAAATCCACCAACTGGATAGCCACCACCAATAATCTTTCCAAGAACAGTTAAATCAGGTGTAATTCCAAATACTTTTTGAGCACCACCTAATGAAACCCTAAATCCAGAAATTACCTCATCAAAAATTAACACCACATTTTTTTCTTTTGTAATTTCACGTACCTTTTCCAAGTATTCCTTCTCTGTTTCAATAAGCCCCATATTTGCCGGAATTGGCTCAATAATCACACACGCAATGTCATCATCATTTTCCAAAGTTTCCTTTAATTTATCAAAATCCCCAAAAGGCAATGTTATCGTATCTTTCACAACTCCCTCAGTAATCCCGTTACTATCCTGATGCTCAAATGTCAAAAGCCCTGATCCAGCCTTAACCAGCAATGAATCCGAATGTCCGTGATAACATCCTTCAAATTTTATAATCTTATTTTTTCCAGTAAATGCACGAGCAACTCTCACACTTGTCATAGCCGCTTCTGTCCCTGAAGTAGTCAATCTTAATTTTTCAATTGATGGAAAACAGCTCTTTACAAGTTCTGCCAGCTCTACTTCCTTTTTCGTAGGAAGCCCAAAAGAAGTCCCATTTTCAAGCTCTTTCTTCACAACTTCCAAAACTTTCGGATAATTATGTCCCAAAATCATTGGTCCCCAAGAACCTATCATATCTACATACTCATTTCCGTCTTCATCATAAAGTTTACTTCCATTTCCACTTTTAATAAAAATTGGATATTCTTTATCCACCGACTGAAACGCTCTAACTGGACTGTTTACTCCACCTGGTATTGACTCTTTAGCTTTTTCATAAATTTTTCTTGAGTTATCTGTATTCATCTATATTTCCCTCTTTTCTTTGGTTTGCTTTGCTTTTTTTTATTTATACTAAAATTATTTTTAAATATATTCTATCATATTTATCTTGATTTGGAAATATTGAATATTTTTTAAATTTAGACTAAAAAAAATAACTACCTAAATAAGCAGTTATCACTATTAATTATTATTATTAATCAGTTAATGGAGGCGACAACCGGATTCGAACCGGTGTACAAGGTTTTGCAGACCTCTGCCTAAGCCCCTCGACCATGTCGCCACTTGACTTTGTTAAGTTTATCATATTTTTAGGGCTTTGTCAAATATTTTTATTTCGCCGCCACCAACGATTTCATCACCTAAATAAAATACAATGTGCTGCCCTTCTGAATTTTCGTGAGTCTTTTCATCAAATTCAAAAATTATCCTATTTTCATTGCTTTCTTCACTTTTTAAAAGTTTCAATTTTCCAGCCAGCCCTTTTGAAGAAAATCTCGGACGTGCAGTTAATTTTTTTCCAATCATTTCTTCTAAATCATAATGAAATTTACAATTTATCACTTCTATTTCCTTTATTAGTAATTCCTCAAAATCTCCCACAACAACCTCATTTGTTTCAGGGCGAAGTTCAAGTACAAAAAATGGCTTTCCTAAATTAAGCCCCAGTCCACGCCGCTGACCAACCGTATAAAACTGATAACCTATATGCTCTCCAATAATTTTACCATTTTTATCCACAAAATTTCCCTTTTTTACATCATTTCCAAGTACTTTTTTCAAAAATGGAATATATCCGTTGGGAGCAAAGCAGATTCCTTGGCTGTCAGGCTTGTTATGAGTGTGAATGCCATTTTGTCTTGCAATTTCACGAACTTCTGATTTTTCATATTCTGCAAGCGGAAATAAAAATCTCTCCACAATATCCTTATCCAGCCGGTAAAGCATATAAGTCTGATCTTTTCGGTTATTTTTATCCCATAAAAGCATATTATTCTCGCTAACTTTTGAATAATGCCCTGTCGAAATGTATTTTATTCCCATTTTATCAGCAAATTCTACGAGTTTTTTTATTTTTACCTTTTCATCACAAATTACACAAGGTGAAGGAGTTTTTCCAGCATTATACATTTTTATAAAATAATCCATTACATCCTTTTTAAATTCTTCGACGACATTTAGTACATAATGAGGGATTCCCAATGTGTAGCATGTATATCTCGCATCATTTATATCATCAAGGGAACAGCACGTTTTTCCAGGATTTTCTGAAAGTTCATCAGGCAAATGCTTTAACGTAACCCCTATAACTTCATAGCCTTGCTGTTTCAACAAAAGAGCAGCGACAGAACTGTCTATGCCGCCGCTCATTCCAACTACTACTTTTTTTTCATCTAATTTTTTGTTCATTTCGTATTTCTTTCTCTTTTCTAAATTTTTAATTTCTATGTTCCCAAACTCAAAATCTTATTTTTTATTTTTCTCTTTTTGCCACATATATTCCCCAATTCCTAAAGCAAAAATTAAAAACAATTTATTTTTATTTTCTTTAAATATTTTTCCAAATTTATATCCTGCTGCCCTGCAAAATTTGTAATAAACAGCATTATTTAGAACTTTCTGCTTAAAAGATAAATTTTGGAAATTGATTTCGTTATGATAAAGTGCCTGTCCTTTCGGATTTCGCAGCAGCAAATTGTTATATTTGGCTGTCAATCCATCTTCCTGATATTCCTTTATCTCGATTTTCTCATTTACATAAACCATCTTATATTTTTCACAAATTCTGTTATAGACAACAGCTTCTGTAATAAATTTCTCATCATCAAAAACTGGAAATTTATATTTTTTTATAATTTCAGTCCGAAACATAAGGCCTTTATCGCCCTTAACTCCGTATTTATTGTAAATATCAAACTGTGTTGAAATCATCTCTTTTTCTGGAAAACTAGAGCCTATAACTTCTCCATTTGGATAAGTTGACAAATATCCCATTCCCGCAATATTGTTATTTTTTTCATATTTTTTCCAATATTTCAAAATAGTTTCAAGTCCATTTTCAACATATTCATCATCAGAATCAAGGCATATAAAAAGCTCTCCATTTGCTTTATCAGTTGCAAAATTATACGCTCGCTGTTTACCTCCGTTTTCCTTAAAATAATACTTTATATCCAGCTTTTTTTCACTCAAAAATTCTTCTACTTTTTCTTTAGTTCTATCAGCAGAGCCATCATCTACAATAAGCCATTCAAAGTCCTTGAAAGTCTGTTTTTGAAGTGATTTATACAATTTTTCAAGCAGTTCCTTTCGATTAAAAGTTGGTGTAAAAATCGTAAATTTCATTTTTTATTTCCCCTTATTTTCCAAAGCTTTAAAATTTAACGTTTTATAATTTTTCCTTTTATTCCATTTACAAGATTTGCAATTTTAGCGTAAACTTCCCTATTTACAAGCAATTTTGTCACTATCGCCAAATAAACTATTTTCAAGCCAAATTTCATCCATGAAAGCTGATCATTTGACAAATAGAATATCACGGGATTTACAATAATTATGAAATATAAAAATAATTTTTTATAATTAAACGAAATCTTGTATTTTTTTCTTATAATCATCATTTCCATTATTGCTCTAAATAAAAAGGCAAGTAACGTAGTCCACGCCGCAATAATAGGCCCAATTTCTGGAAATTTCGGTATAAAAATTATATTTCCAACTAAATTAAATATCATTGCAAACATTGTAAAATAAAAAATGTATATGCTATCTTCGTGAAAATGAAAAAAATAATCAAGGCAAAATAGTGCCTGAACAACAATTCCAGCTAGAATTAAAGGCATATAATTTATCGCCTGATAATAACTTTTTGGAAATATCAATTTTATCCCTTCTGGAGCAAACAACTGTGCGATTACACAGGCAAAGGAAATAATCGCAATAAAGTTTTCCACGCTTCTTGTTATTCTCGGATTTGTCCTATCCTCCTTCATCGCCTCATAAAACTCTGGCGTCCAGCTGTTTACAAAAGAACCTGTAACAACCGACAAAACCCTTCCTCCAGTAAATGCAAGCGTATATCCCCCAACTACCGCAAGAGAAACAAATTTTGCCAAAACAAGCCTATCGCTCAAATTCACAACCTGATCCGTAAGTTCAATAAAAATTAGTGGTAATCCATTTCTTAGCGAATATTTTACATAATCAAAATTCAGCTTAAATCTAAATTTTCCAAAATAATCCTTAAAATAGAACAGAAATACTATAATCAGCGCAATTAAATTTGCAAACTGGTTTCCAAAAACTCCCCATTTTAAGTATTTTATAAAGTAAATTGCCAGAATATAAGTTGTAAAAAGGCTTACAACACTCCCTATCGCAACCTTCATATACATTCTCTTCATTCTGAACAAAGTTGTCGAAAGATTGTTAAAAGCGTTCGTTGTGGCAATTAAGACGCTGACAATTATCAAAGGATAGTAACTTACTTTGCTTAAATCAACTATATATGAAAACAGTTTTTTGGCTATTGGCGTAAATAAAAAAATATAAGTAAGTATATTAAAAACTACTATAATTAAAGTTGAAGAAAACATATAACTTCCAAATTCATCTTCACTTTCCTTCAAATCTACATATTTCTTCATCTGAGCATTATAAAGCCCCAGCCCTAGAATTACAGTAAATAATGAAGTAATCGGAGCCAATGTTCCCACAATCCCAAATTCTTCCTGTGTCAATAACCTCGTTATTATCGGCAAAAATATAAACGACCCCATCTTTGTAACCAAATTCATAAGAGAATAAACCATCGTTCCCTTCAATAAATTCTTATTATCCATCTCTCTCCATTTCCAAAACTTTTCATAAACCTTACTTATTTAAACTAATTTTTAAACATATAATTTTTTTATGTTGATTTCTTATTTTGTTATTTTAGATAATTTTGGTTAATATTTTTTCTTTAACAAAATTTCACTTGTTTTTTGTTTTAGTTAAAATTAACTATTATAGTTAAACTAAAGACTGTCGTGATTTTTTTGGAATAAAATTGATTGTTTGAGCTTTTTTGAAACTTTTAAGTTACAATCAATTATAGAGTTGATAATAACTGTTATTAAAAAGCGAGTTTCAATTTTATTTCAAAAAATGCTTAGACAAGCTGGGATTGTAAAGGGGATAGCGACTGATCCCCTTTACATTTAAAAAAGAAAAAATATAGAAAAAACAACAATTAATCAAAAAAATTTAGAATTTTTAAAAATTATTTATCTGTATATTTAAGAAACAATTTTGTTATTAATAAAAAAATTAAATATGCTGCTATCTTAATCCTATTAAATCGTGCACCCGTATCAAGCCTACAACATTTCCATTTTCCACAACAGGCAATACATTAATCTGGCTTTTTCTGTTTTCCATCAGATGAAGTGCATCGAGAGCCATCGCATCCTTTTCAATCGTTACTGGTGTAGAAATCATAATATCAGAAGCCACATAATCAAAAAATTTCTCCTTATGCTCCAATGCACGCCGAATATCTCCTTCTGTTATAATTCCAAGCAGTTTGCCGTTTTCAAATCCTGTATCCGAAATGCACACAGCTCCTAATTTTTTCTTTGTAAGAAGCATTAATACATTCTCAATTTTCTCATCTTCTTTTACAACTGGCAATTCTTCTCCAATGTGCATTAAATCTGAAACATGTAATAATAGCCGTTTTCCAAGGCTTCCTCCTGGATGATATTTGGCAAAGTCATTTTCTGTGAAATCTTTTAATTTCATAAGGCATACGGCCAAAGCATCTCCTGTTACTAGAGTTGCTGTAGTCGAACTCATTGGCGCTTGCCCCAACGGACATGCTTCCTTTTCTACTCCAACATTTATCACAAGTTCTGCATATTTTCCCAACATAGAATCAGGATTTCCAGTAAATGCAACTATTTTCCCTCCAATTTTTTTTATTGGCGCTAAAATGCTTAATACTTCGTCAGAATTTCCGCTGTTTGAAATGGCTATTACCACATCTCCATCGTTAATCATTCCCAAATCACCATGAAGTGCCTCTGCTGCATTTATAAATACTGATGTTGTACCAGTTGAGGCAAGTGTCGCTGTAATTTTTTTACCAATTATTCCTGACTTTCCAATTCCTGTCACAACAACTTTATTGTTATTTTTCAAATTTAAAATCATTCGGACTAATTTTTGAAAATCATCTCCTAGTTTACTTTTTAATTTTTCCAGTTCTGCAATTTCAATATCAAATACATTTTCAGCTTCTTTTATAATATCTATTTCCATTTTTAGTTTTGCTCCCTTTATTCAATAAATATTTTTATATTAATGTTTTTATTACACCCAAACTTTTTTATATCAAACTATTAAATTTCAAATAACAATAAAATTCAAGTAAAATAATCAAATGCTGTTTTTGACTACTTATTTTTCATCTCAATCTTATTCAATATTTTCTTAATTTCCTGACTTTTATCCTTATGACAGACAAGCAAGGCATCTTTTGTATTCACAATAACTATATTTTCTAGCCCAATTGTAGCAATAATTTTGTCATTTTCCTTATTAATTACGATATTTCCTTCTGATTCAATCTGCTCAAAATTATCAGCCTGCACAACGTTGCTATCCTTGTCTTTTGGAAAAATATCCTCAAGCGACTTGAAGTTTCCAACATCGTTCCAGTCAATGTCAACAGGTATGACACTAACAGATTTTGTATGCTCCATCACTCCAAAATCTATCGAAATTTTTTCAAATTTTTCAAATTCATCCTTCACAAAATCACTTAGTCTTTCTCCATAAACTTCATTTAAATCAACATTTTCGAGCATTTCTTCAATTTTTTCCAAAATAATGCCATGAGTTTCCATATGTTTTTTTATTTCATGCAAGATAAATTCCGTTTTCCAAAGGAACATTCCACTATTCCAAAGATAATTTCCCTGCTCAATATATTTTTCAGCTAGCTCCTTATTAGGCTTTTCCCTAAATTTTTTAACTTTATATGACTTAAATCTTTCTTTATTTTCACAGTTATTTTTATCATCTTTTGATTTTTTTCTATCTATATACTCAATATATCCATACCCAGTTTCAGCATAAGTCGGCTTAACTCCCAGCGTAACAATCTTATTTTTTTCAGCCTCTTTAAACGCAAACTCCAAGCTGTCCAAAAATTCCTTTTCCTTCTTAATCAAATGATCTGATGGCAAAACTGCCATAATGCTATTCTCATAAATTTTTCTAATAATACATGCCGCATATCCAATACAGGCTGCCGTATCTCTTGCCATTGGCTCAAAAATTATATTTCTATCAGCAATCTCAGGTAATTCCTTTTTTATTATGTCAAGATACTTAATATTCGTTGAAATAAAAATTCTCTCTATTGGAATAAGTTTTTTTATCCTGTCAATTGTTTCTTTTATCATAGTCTTTTTTGATACAAGATCCAAAAACTGCTTTGGCTTATCATTTGTAGATAATGGCCAAAATCTTGTTCCACTTCCTCCAGCCATAATTAAAGCTACTTTATTCATATCTTTCTCCTGTTCTTCAATTAATTTTATTTATCATTCTGCTTTTTATTTTTCAATTATTTTTCCAGTTAAGAGTATAACATAATTTATTTGTTTTATCAAAAGGAATATTTTAGAAAAATATTAGGAAAAAAAGAAATATTATGATAAAATGAAAATATAAGAAAATTTTTTAGAAAGGAATTGGATATGTTAATAGATAAAGTTAAAAAAGTTAAAATTACTGATAATATCACAATTGGTAATGATAAGATCTTTTTAATAGCTGGACCTTGTGTAATTGAATCAGAAGATTTAGTTATGGAAGTAGCTGCAAAAATGAAAGAAATTACTGATAAACTTGGAATTCAGTATGTATTTAAGGCTTCGTTTGACAAGGCTAACCGTTCTTCTATTTCTTCATTTAGAGGACCAGGACTTGAAAAGGGACTTGAAATTTTGTCAAGAGTTAAAGAAAAATACGGTGTTGCTCTTGCTACAGACATTCATGAGCCACATCAATGCAAGGAAGCTGCAAAAGTTATTGATTTACTTCAAATTCCTGCCTTTTTATCAAGACAGACTGATTTACTCATCGCAGCAGCAGAAACTGGAAAAGCAGTTAATATCAAAAAAGGTCAATTTTTAGCACCTTGGGATATGAAAAATGTTGTAAAGAAATTTCAGGAAGTTGGAAATGAAAATATAATGCTTTGTGAACGTGGAGCTTCGTTTGGATATAATAATCTTGTTGTAGATATGCGTGGACTTTTGGAAATGAGAAAATTTGGATATCCAGTCGTATTTGACGCTACACATTCAGTACAAATTCCTGGCGGACAGGGCGAAACTTCAGGAGGTAACCGTGCTTATGTGTATCCACTTGCAAGAGCTGCAGTATCTGTTGGAGTTGATGGAATATTTGCAGAAGTACACCCTGAACCTGATAAAGGATTGTCTGACGGTCCAAATATGCTAAAATTAGACGATGTAGAAAAAATCTTAACGAAATTGCTTCAATATGATAAATTGACAAAGGAGTTAATATAAAAATTTTTAAAATATAAATTTTAGGAGGAATAGATTTATGAGTTCAAAATTATTATTGACACCAGGGCCAACTAATATTCCAGAAGAATATCTGGAAATTTTTGGAAAGGATATTATCCACCACAGAACACCTGAATTTAGAAGAATTATGAAAGAAAACAATGAAAATTTGAAAAAAGTATTCAAAACTAAAAATGATGTTGCTGTTATAACTTCATCTGGTACAGGTTCAATGGAAACTGCCATTGTAAACTTTTTTTCAAGAGGTGACAAGGTTCTTGCCATAAATACTGGATATTTTGGGGATAGATTTAGAAAAATTGCTGAAATTTATGGATTAAATGTAATTAATTTACAATATGAATTTGGAGAAAGCTACAATTTGGAGGATGTAAAGAAAGTTATTTCAGAAAATCCAGATTTAAAAGGAATTTTAGCCACTCATAGCGAAACTTCAGTTGGTATTCTGAATGACATAAAATCTTTAGGAGATTTGACAAAAAATACTGATATTTTGCTAATTGTTGACACAATCAGTGGACTTGTTGTAAATGAATTTGATTTTGATGGATGGCATGTGGATGTGGCGATTGCAGGAAGCCAAAAGGCATTTCTAATACCTCCAGGACTATCATTTGTTGCAATAAGCGATAAAGCAAAAAAAGCTATGGAAGTTTCTGATTTACCTAAATATTATTTTGATTTGAAGCAATATGCAAAATATTTTGAAGAAAACGGAGAAACGCCATACACTCCAGCAATTGCTTTAATTCTAACATTGAATCAGTCATTAAAAGACTTGATAAAAAATGGAATTGAAAACACAATTAAGCAAAAACACGATTTGAGAAAATATGTTGAAGAAAAAGCTCAAAAACTTGGGTTTGAACTATTAGTTAAAAATGAGGCAAATAGAACAAATACACTAATTTCAGTTTATAGAGAAGGAATTATTATAAAATCAATAATTTCAGCCCTTGAAGAACAAGGATACACTGTTACAGGCGGAAAGGGAAAATATGCTGAAAGCCTTATGAGAATTGGAATTTTAGGACAAATTTCCAAGGAACAGCTTGATGATTTCTTTGTAATCTTTGAAAAAGAATTAAAAAAACAATTATAAAAAACAAAAAAATATAGAAAGTTATCATTTTTTTAACTTTCTATTTCAAAATATTGAAAAGGAGCATAAATGAAACCATATTTATTTAAAATTGGAGGTTTTGAACTTAGAATTTATAGTTTAATGTATATTTTAGCTTTTCTTTTTGGAATGTTTATCGCACTTGCTGATGATGTTGCCGAAAAAAGAGGCGTTGATGATAGAAAAATTATTGAAGATTTTGCATTTACTACAATAGTAGCAGGATTAATCGGGGCAAGATTATATTATGTTATTTTTAAATTTTCAGATTATATTGGAAACCCTTTATCTATCCTGTACATCTGGGAAGGTGGACTTGCAATTCACGGTGGAATTATCGGAGCATTTATAGGCTCATGTTACTATGCCAAAAAAAATAAAATGAACTTATGGGTTCTTACAGATATGGCTGTTGGCCCTTTACTGTTTGGACAGTTTCTAGGAAGATTTGGAAACTTGGCAAATGGGGAAGTTCATGGAGTACCTACGTTTACTCCACTTAGCGTAATTTTTTCAGGAAAGTTCAATGAATGGTGGGCAAAATACCAGTCATTAAGTGCCACTGCACAAGCTCAGTTTAAACAGCTTGTTCCTTGGGGACTAAGTTTTCCATTAGACACTCCTGCTGGATCAGAATTTCCAAATTTACCGCTGCACCCCGCTATGCTTTATGAAGCGTTCCTGAATTTAATTGGATTTATAATTCTTTGGTTCTATTTTAGAAAAAAAGAATACAATCCAGGAATATTATCAATGATTTATTTAATCATGTATGCAATTATAAGAATGTTTGTAAGTACATTTAGAGCAGAAGATTTATTAATTTTTGGAATAAGACTTCCATATTTGATAAGTATAGTTATGATTATTGTTGCTATTATTGGAATAAAAATTTTTAGCAGTCCAGAAAGAAAATTTGTGCCTGTCAAAAAAGAAGAAGAAACTCAAAAAAATTAATACTAAAAAAACTGTCATTTCTCTAAAAAGATTTGACAGTTTTTTTATTACCATTAAAATTAAATTTTATTATTTTTTGTTTTCTGTTCGTCTTTTTCCACGGTTATCTACCAATGCGTCAATTCCACCTTTTTCAAATTTTTTCACCCAAGAATAAATTTGCTGGTATGAAATACCGTATTTTTTGATAGCCAGATTATAATCATAATCATTTTTTTGACAAAAACGCACGGCTTCAACTTTAGCATCTATAGATTTTCTTACGTGTTTTTTTAATAATGAAAAGTTTCCATTTACATCTATACTTCTTCTATAATCTCTAATCCAGTAATTTAATACACTTACAGATGCAATTTCATATTTTTTACAAATTTCAAATAAAGAACCTTCATTATTTAGATAGCTTTGAACAGCTTTTTCTTTAACTTCACGAGGATAATGCCTATTTTTATCTTCAACCATTATACTTTCTTCACCAATCTCCAGATACTTTTTCTTCCAAGTCATTAATGAAGATTTTGCAATACCATATTCCTTTGCTAATCCTTGAATAGTTCCTTTCCCTTCCAGTATTTTCTTTACAAGCTCAATTTTTAATTCATTAGATATTTTCGATTTTCTTCCCATTAAATTACCCTTTCTAAACAAAATATATTCTTTATTTTTTTAATTTTTATTATTGAAAATTTTTTCAGAAATATAAAACCTAAAATAAAACTAGATTTTATATAATCTGAGATATATTTATATTTTTTATACTAAATAATACACAGCGAAAAAATGCGAGATACTTCCCATAATTACAAAGATATGCCAAATCATATGATTAAATTTGCAAATTTTCCATGAATAAAATATTGTTCCAAGTGAATAGAGAACTCCACCCAAAACTAAATAAATTAATGAAACTCGGTTTATATTATTTATCAAATCATTCCAGGCAAATACAATCATCCATCCCATTATTAAATAAAGCAAGGTAGAAAACAGTTTAAACTTTCCTGTGAAAAATGCTTTAAATAAAATTCCTAAAAAACATACTATCCATTGAATTGCTAATATAACCTTATTCATTGGCGAATTGACAACTAAATATAAAAACGGAGTATAAGAAGCAGCTATCAAAATGTAAATTGCTGAGTGATCAAAAATTTCAAATACCATTTTAGCTGTTCCAGGTTTTAGTCCGTGATATATAGATGACATTGTATAAAGAACAATTAATCCAAAGCCAAATGCCATAAAGGATATTATTGTTCCCACATCACGCACCCAGCTCGCACGTATTGTTAAAATTATAAAAGCTAATATTGATAATCCAGCTCCTACAGTATGACTTACAAAATTAGCAATTTCTTCTCCACGTGAAAACTTTTCTGCTTGTTCGTGTATATCATTTAGTAAATTATTACTTTTCTTAGTTTTTTTAGTCATATCTTTCCTTTCAGATACAAAGATACTTTTTATATTTAAACATGTAACCTTGATTAAAATCATTGCTTAAATACCTTGTTTTTAGGTCATTTAACATACAAAATCAAATTTAAAATAACAACGTTATATTATAAATTCTACCATATAAATTTTAGCAAAATATTTAATTTTACTTATAAATCAATTGGTTTGTTTTGTGTGATTAAATGTATTTAATTTTTTTTAGAAGTATATCACCTGTTATAATACTTTGTTCTATTATAACAGATGTTTTAATTTTATTCAACCCAAAATAAAATTTTTTTTGTATTTTAGTAAAAATTTATACTAAACTCTGTTTAAAAATAGGAATAATTTTTATAATAAGGCTATTTGATAACTAATTTATAATCTTTCAACTAAAATATTTTTTATTACTTTTTAAATATTTTGAATAATAAATATTTTTTCTTTTTTATTTTCGTAGAATTGCTCATCGCTATCCTACAACCTATGGATAGACTCACTTTTCTTTATTCATCAGTCATCAAATAGTCACAGTTGAACCCATCGATTTATGCTCAAACCTATATTAATTTAAACTGCTAAAATTATTATTTTATCTTTCTATCTAAATACTCTACGTTCAAATATATTATACTATGCAAAATTATAAAAAATATAACCATGAAAGTATTAATAAATTCCCCAGCAATTACGCCAAAATTAGAAACCAAGAGTAGCAAGTTAATACCTAGCTCTTCAAAAAGTGAAACTATTGGAAGTAAAAAAATAAATATTGCTGAAAAAGAAAAAATAAGGCAAAGAATACCAGGAAATACCATTTTTAATTTATTTCCTTTAATTAAATGCAAATTATAATCCCAAGATTCTCTTAAATCAAATGGTCTTGCAGAAAATAACGGTATGAAGTAAAATAAGTAAATCCAAAAAATTACTAGCACCACCAAAGACACTGTTCCAAAAACTAAATTAAATTCATCAAAAAACAAAGGGAAAGGCAAATATCGAAATATATAACTAATTATGTAATATATCAAATATAAAAGGAAAAATTTTGAGGCTGATTTATCTAATCTTGAATAATTTTTCTCTTCTATTTTAAAAATTATTTTTTGATAAAACAGAAAAAATGCCAAATAATAACAAAATTTAAAAATTTGAAGTATATTTGTAAATGATGAAATTCCAGTACTCACACTGATAAATCCTATAGTAATTTTGACACAAGATATAAAAAAGAAAAAAAGTATCCACCACACATCATTCCTGTCAAATATAAATTTCCCTAATACAAAAAAAGTATACCTTATTTGTTGAAAAATATTTAAATTCTTTTCTGTTAATTTCTCCTGTAATTCCTTCATATCCATAATTTTTTATAATCCCTTTCTTTTTTAGTTTTATTTAATAAAATCTTAAGTACATATTTAAAGAAAAGTGAGTATTCTCTACCCACTTTTTCCATATTACATATTATTAAAATTGTTTCTGATAAGATGCACCGCCATATCTTAATGTCGCCACATTTCTATCTCCATTTTTACTCCAAGAAATTGGTACATCTATTGTTCCTTTATTTACATTTACTCTTACTGATGAAGGTAAATTTTCGCCATCTTCTGGAACATAAATATTTCTTGCAGCTCTAACAAGCATTTCATGAGCTGATTCGGTAGGAACACTTACATTAAATGTTCTTTCTGCTGTATCTACACCAGCTTTAGCTGTTGCAGTTAAAGTTACTCCTTTACTTCCACCACCATAAAATTGCTTATTAATTCTTCCAGATACTGAAAACAGGCTAGAATTCGAGGAACGCCATCTTATTGCAACTGGAACTCCATTTGAGGCAGTCATTGATTTTGGCAAGTTAATTCCGCCTCTTGTGCTTACTTCTCCTTCAGGAATTGACAATTTTCCAATTACTTCTTGAGTTGCTGCCGCATTTTTAGGGTCTGACTTCCCTTGTTCCTCGTTATTCTGAACTTCATATTGCATTTGGATATTACCTTCATTTTCAAGGATTCTTCTATCTATGTCGTAAATTGCACTTTTAGATGAAATTTGTGTTTTTCCTTGATAAGTTACTACATTTCCATTTAATTTTATTCTTTTATCTTTCAAATAAATTGTAGCCTTGTCGGCACTTGTATTAATCGTTCTGAACTGTGGCAATGTACTTACGATTTTTACATTGTTTCTGGCATACCCTTCCTGCTTATTCATATCCATATAAAGATAATTTGCTGTCATTTTTGTATTATTTTTAAAGTCTACCATAACTTTGTCTCTTGCAAGAATAAGGTTCCTTCCAGAGTCCATCTCATTATATTGAGAATCAAGTGTAATATCCTTATAAGTCATATGCACATTTTCTTTGATTTCACTACGTGTAATACTCATATTACTTCCATTTTTATGTGAAACGAAATAAACTTTGGCAGTATTTCCTATGAAGTTTACTGCTTCTGATTCTACAAGCGGTCTTGGGTCATTTACAAGATCTTTTACATTTCCACGGATTTTACCTTTAACATGCCCATCAAACCTAAATTCCTTTTTCTCAAAACTTCCATGACCTGTATCAGATGTAATTCTATCTCCCTGAACACTTGTCATTTCCATTTTATTGGCAAAAATATCTTTTGAAATTGTGTTCATTGTTCCATTTGCACCATGTACATTAAAGTTTTGCTTTTTCACGTTAAACGGGCCATTCATTCTGGCATCTCCAGTTGGGAACACATATATAAGCCCTGTTCCATCCATTTTATAGTCATCATAATTTGCAGTATAGTAATCATTTGTTGTAAGTGTTTCTGTCTTTAAGTCATAAACTCCACTTCTATATGTTCCAGTAGTTTTTCTTGGTAAATAGTTATAAGTTCCATTTCCATCACCATTTAATATTTTTGCAATTTCATCGTAAAATACATGATCTCCTGTTACTATTAGAGTTGGACTTGTATATTTTACATGTCCTCTTCCATCAACCTGCTTTTTCTTTACAAAATATGATGCAGCATCTGCTGAAATCACACTATTTTTACCAGTGTAAACTACGTTTCCCTGTCCATCTACACGCTCATCCTTCATATAATAATCAACTTTATTTCCAGTCAGTTTATTTTCAGGATCTGTATAAATCACATTTCCTTCTGCATTTCCAATTTTATTTATATCATCGTAACGCATTGTATTGGCACGCAGTTCTCTTTTTGTCTGTTCTTCCTTATAAATTACATGCCCTTCTGCAAACGATACTTTTGTTGGATCATTGTATGTAATCTTGTCTGCTGTTAATGTCTTTTTATCTTTTTTATTATTGTAGCTTGCATTTCCAATTGCTACAATTGTTTCAAATTTTGTTGTCGTTTCAACCCTATCCGCTTCAGAAACCGTGTCATCAACAGTGTTTATTAACTTTGTTCTCACTGGTGAAATTAACGTATCTCCCTGTTTCTTGTATTCCACACGTTCTGTATAAATTTCCCATTTCTTGTCCTTCGTTGTTCCAACAACTTTTTTCATTAATGTAACATCAGATGTCTTAGTGTTGACTTCCCCCTCTTTTCCAGAAATTAACATTTTTTTCTTTATCAGATCTACAATTACATTTTTAAACCTGATAACTTCGTCTCCTTCAGATCCAATCTGTTCATCCGCATAAATGATAGCATCATCTTTTAGCCTATACATAACTTTTTTGGCTTTCATATCTTTTTGCATCTGTTCAAGCGGTGTCGGAATTTTTTTAAAAAATACTGCATATATAAAATATATCAGTAGTAATATAAGTCCTCCATAACCTAGTTTTTTCCACATTATTTTTCTCCTAATTTTACTAATTTTACTTTCTATTTTTCATATTTTCCTTTAATTCAAACAAAAATTTCATTGCATCCATCGGTGTAATATTATTTATGTCATATTTATCTATTTTGCTCACAATTTCTGATAATTTTTCATTTTCTTCCTGAATTTCTACTAATTTTTCTTCATAAATCTGAGTTTTTTCATTGATTTCAAAATCACTTGTAAAATTAGTATCTTCAACTTCTTCAAAATCGTTTTCAAACTCTGAATTTCCTCCAAAAAGTGATAACTGGTGAACATCTACGGTTCTTTCAATCAATTCCTTTTTCTGCTCCAGCCGTTTCAATATTTTCTTGCTTTCAGTCAATATTTCCTTTGGAAGCCCAGCCAATTTCGCCACTTCAATACCATAGGACTTGTCTGCTCCACCTTTTACAATATTTCGTAAAAACATTACTTTTCCCTGCTTTTCATCCACTTCTATACGATAATTTACAATGTGTGCAAATTTATTTTCTAAATCAGTAAGTTCGTGATAATGTGTTGCAAAAACTGTCTTAGCACCAATTTTATCGTGAATATACATTGAAATGGCAGTCGCAATGGAAACACCGTCGGTTGTGGAAGTTCCACGTCCAACTTCATCAAGTATTATCAGGCTTTTTTCAGTCGCATTGTTTAGAATATTGGAAACTTCACTCATTTCCACCATAAATGTACTTTGCCCAGTCAAAATATCATCAGAAGCCCCAATCCGTGTCAAATATTTGTCTATAATTGATAAATTTGCTTTTTTCGCAGGGACAAAAGAACCAATCTGAGCCATTATGGAAATTAATGCGATTTGCTTCATATACGTTGATTTTCCCGACATATTAGGTCCTGTTAGCACAACAAAACTTTCCTTTTCAGTAAAGACTGTATCATTTGAAACATAATCCGTCCTTCCAATCAGCTTTTCCACAACTGGATGCCTTCCGCCCTCAATTTCAAAGGAATACTCCTCATTCATTTCAGGTTTTGCGTAATCATTTTCAATGGCACTTACAGCAAAAGATACCATTACATCAATGTATGCCAGTCTTTCTGCAAGTTCTGACAAAATTTTGCGATGTTCCTTGAGTTTTTCGCTGATTTCCTTGAACAAATGGTATTCCAAATCTTCGATTTTTGCTTTGGAATTTATTATTGTGTCCTCATATTTTTTCAGTTCAGGCGTAATGTATCTCTCTGAATTTGAAAGAGTCTGTTTTCTTATGTAATGTTCTGGCACCATATCCAGATTTGCTTTTGTAATTTCAATAAAGTAACCAAAAACCTTGTTAAACTTTATTTTCATATTTCGAATTCCAGTTGCTTCCCTTTCCCGCTGTTCAATATCCAGCAAAAAGTCCTTCCCAGAATTCATAATATTTCTAATTTCATCCAGTTCCGCATTGTATCCAGATTTTATAATTCCGCCTTCACGTACTGAAAATGGTGCATCTTCTTTTATACTGTCATCAATTATTTTATAACATTCAAATAAAATATTCGCATCAATATCCTTAAAAAAATCAGTATTTCCCAAAATTCTCATTATTTCAACAGCAGATTTTATCGTTTTTTTCAATGCTGTCAAATCTTTTCCATTTTCACTTCCAAAGATTATTTTCCCCAAAAGCCGCTCCAAATCGTAAATATCCTCAAGTTTTTCCCTCAAATCCTCACGAATCAAGATATTATCAATAAAATACTGTACATCTTCCTGTCTTTTCCGTATTTTTTCAATATTTAAAAGTGGATTGTTTATGAATCTTTTTAAAAGCCGTGTTCCCATCGAAGTTTTACACTCGTCCAATACCCACAAAAGCGAGCCATAAACAGTTTTTTCCCTCTGATTTTTCAAAAGTTCCAGATTTCTGCTTGTAATCGCATTTATTTCAGCATAATTGGAAATATTCACAAACTCAATCTTTTCCACAGTCAGCTCATGCTCAACCTGCATAGTAACTGCATAATCAAGTGCCATAGCTGCAGCTCCAATTATCGCCTTTTTATCCTTAATTCCATAACTTTCCAGCGACACAATCTCAAAATAATCCATAAGATACTTTGCACTGTCCCGAACTTTACTCACAAAAGTCACAACTGAATCATTCTTTTGTAAAAAATCATCTAACTTTTCCTTTATTTCTCCATAAAAATCCTCTGTAACAAGCACTTCCTTAGGCTCAATCTTATTAATCTCATTAAATAATTTTACAAAATCATCATCCTTTTCAACTTCCGTTACCTTAAACTCTCCAGTCGTTATATCAATATACGCAATTCCAAATTTATTCTCAATTTTCAAAATACTCATCAAGTAATTATTGCTCTTGGCATCAAGTGCCTCCACATCCACAACTGTCCCCGGCGTTATAATCTTCACAACTTCCCGTTTCACAATTCCTTTTGTTATCTTCGGATCTTCTGTCTGCTCACAAATCGCAACTTTATACCCTTTTGAAACAAGTTTTGTTATATATGAATCTGCCGAATGAAACGGAACTCCCGCAAGCGGTATATCGACATTCTTCTCTTTATTTCTCGAAGTAAGCGTAAGTCCCAGCTCCCGTGACGCTTTCACCGCATCCTCAAAAAACATTTCATAAAAATCACCCAATCTAAAAAACAATATAGAGTCCTCAAAATTTGATTTTATCTCCTTATATTGTTTCATAAGCGGTGTATCTGCCATCTTTATTTTACCTCTGTTCTCTTTATTTTTTTATCTTTAAATTTTATCATAGTTTATTTTCTTTTTCAATTTTTTAAAAAATTAATAAAAATTTTTTCTTTTCCATTTTTATATCAATTTTTTTATTTAATAATTATTGTTATTTACACACTTTATAATCTTTTTTAACGCAGAGGTATCAAACGCCATACCTCTGCACTCCCGCTCTTGAATTTTAATTTTACAGCAAAAGACAAAACTCGCTTTTAATAAAAGTTATTTTAATCTCATGAAGTTGTTCTCAATTCAAATAAAATAGAAAAACTCAAACAAGTTGTCTTTTACCGAAAAATTAAAATCTCAGAAATTTATAATAAATATTTTTTCTTTAACAAAATAAATTTTTTAGTTTAAAAACCGACGGAGCTTTTATTTGACCAACTACGACTGTTTGACGACGAAAGGAGGAGTTTCGGAGTTGGGCAAATAAAAGTCGGAGTCTAGCCATAGGTGCAGGATTTGCGGCAATGAGCAATCCTGCGAAAATAAGTAAAGAAAAAACTTAATAATACAAAGAAAATATTTATTAATAACAACATATGTTATAAATCCTTAGTAAAAAATCAAGTTTTAATTTATTCTTTTTAAAATTTCATTGTAAACTCTTTCACAATTCCCCTTATCCACATACTTCAAAAACTTTTCTCTCAACTTATCAGACTTTTGCTTCATTTCCTTATCATAATGAAAATTATTTTTGGAGATTTCAATGATTTCTTCAACGCATTTTTCTACAGTTTTGGCTTGTTTTCCAAACAAGTCTTTGTCTAAGTCCACATAAGAGCCGACTTTTTCTTCGTATTCACGTTTATCGAACTGGAAGAAGATAATTGGCTTGTTTAGATAGTAAAAATCGTAGGCTACGCTTGAATAATCTGTTATTAATAATTTTGATTTTTGCAGTTCTTCGGTTATGTTTACTTCTTTTGGGAGTATTTTTATATTTTTTCCAAGTTTTATATTTCCAAAGTTTTTTAGATAATCTTGCATTAACTGATGAATGTAAATGTTTAATTTAATATCATTTTTTTCCAAATAGTTATTTAATTTCTTGTCTGTAATTAAATTTGCAATATTTTGAAAATATTTTGTATCTTCAAATTTTTGATTTTCTGAGTTTTCTGACTTTAGCCAGTTTCGCCATGTCGGCATAAAGAATATTTGTTTTTCCATAATTTTTAAATTGTATAATTTATCGTATCTTGGGTAGCCTGTTATAACTGCTGTTTCCTTTGGAACTTCCCACCAAGTTTCTGTTTTTATTTTTTTTTCAAATTCTGAATCGCAAATATTTAAATCATAGGATTTTACAAGTGCTTCTGCTACTTTTGCAGTTTTTGGATTCATTGCCTGTCGAACTTTAAAGCCTACTGTTCCATGATTCAGGAATACTTTGAATACTTTTTTATGAAATTTATTTATTAATGGCACTACAAACAGGTATGGGACAATGTCCGCAGAAATTGAGTGGGAAAATAATGCAACTTTTGCATTCATAAAATACAGATAGCTTTTTACACTTCCTTTTATCAGCTTTTCTCCTGGAATTTTTTTTGCAATTTTGGCATTTCTGTTTATTACCCAGTACACTTCCTCCTGCTGTCTTGACCGTAAATACTCGTACATCGCACGTCCATTATCCACAAAAAGTTCTCCTGCATTTCCGCCCACAAGCCATATATTTCTATTTTTGAATTTTCCTTTATTAAATGGATAAATGAGATAAGCTATTATCATATTTATCAAGCATTTTACCTTATCCATATTTTTCTCCTAATTTTTAAATTTTATATTTTGTATATCCAATTTTTCTACCCTTCATCATAACTCTATGATATGCCCTGTTTCTTGTAACAATCATTCCAGCAAAACTTCTAAATTGCCTCTTCCAGTATTTCAGAATATAAAATCTGTTTTTTCTGCCCTTTACTTCCTTTTTTACCAATGCTCCAAATCCCAATGCATATTTATAAGCACGTTCCAGATCGTTATAATTTCCCTTTTTTGCTGGGTGATAAATTATATCGTTTGCAAAGTATCTTCCCTTATAGCCTTTGTGAAGTAGTGTCAATACATAGTCTGTTTCCTCCCCACTTCCAAAAGTTGCACCAACGCCTAGATTTTCATCAAACAAGACGATATCATCCTTACCATAATTTACAAAAAAAGTTATGGATTTCACAGTTGTATCCACATTATCCTTCGTTATTTCCATGTCCTTTTTCTCCATAACGCCTGTTCCATAGTCTTTTCCTCGTTCAAGTGTACGACACGAATAAATCTGATAATTTTTCTTTCTTTCAAAAAATTCTGCAACTTTTTCAAGTGTATCAGGCTGATATTCACAATCATCATCAGGAAATCCGACAACTTCACCTTTCATCAAGATAAGTCCTCTATTTCTATTCAAGCTTAGCCCTTTTTCATCACTTCTTACATATTTTATCTTAAATTCCTCTTCATAATCTTTCACAATTTCAAAAACTTCATTTCCTTCATTCTGATCCACCACAATCAGCTCAAAATCCTTATAAGTCTGTGCCTTTAGGCTTTTTAGGAATAAATCAAGTTCAGTTGTAACATTAATTGTCGGCATTACAAGGGAAATTTTCATACTCTATGTCTCCTTTTTCTTTTATTTTATATCTAAAATTGTCATATATGGAAGATGATCTGACAATTTTGTCCAGTCCTGCGTTGCATCATTAATAAAATAACTTGATTTTACCTTCCATTTTTTTGACTGGCTTCCAAAAATATAGTCAATACGTGGATCTGAAAGCGTTCTTACACCACCAACATTAGATTCCATGTAAGTATCTCTCCAGCCTTTTGTTATTTCTCCGTAATATTTTGTCGTTGGTAAAAAATTAAAATCTCCACTCAAAAACTTTATATCATCTTTATCAAAAAATTTTGTAAGCAAGTCCAGTGACTCCATTTCTTCAGGCTTTATCTGTTGCTTAAAGTCCAAATGCGTATTCATTACCAGCACCTTTTTCCCAAAAGTCTTTTTAGAAAGCTCCGCAACTATAAGCTGTCTTTTTTCAACCCCTTCCGATGGTAATTCATAAGTATATATTTTCTCAAGGGGATATTTTGAAATAAATGAAATCCCATATTCCCCACCATCATAATCTCTTGATTTCTTAAAGAAATAATAGTCATAACCAAGAACTTTTGCAATATCAGAAGTTATATCACGAAAATTACTTCTTTTCGTAAACTTGTCAACTTCCTGAAGTGATACAAAATCAGGCTCATACGGCTTAATGCTTTCACCTAGTTTTTGACCATTTGTAAGTCTTCCCCCATAAATATTATATGTCATTATCTTAAATTCTTTCGCCCAGCTAACAGTTGCCCCACAAATCATAAGCGACAACAATATTTTTTTTAAATTACTCATTTTTCCAATATTTCTCCTAATCCTTCTTTATTTTCTCAAAATAACAGTCTCTCTAATAAAAATTTATCTGTTATTCCAAATTTTTCATTCAATTATATCACTTTTTTTAGTATCTACCAAACCTTTTTATTTTTACTTTTTTATTTCTATCTAAATACTCCTTATTATCTCTTTTCCTTCAAATAAAACCTCGCAATTATTCTTATCTTTTTAATCATTTTTTTTACTCCTGACAAATGCTTCGTTTCCAAAAACAATCTAGCCTTCAAACTGCTCCAGCTGTCATTCCACCAATGAATTCCGTATGTTTCAGGTTTTATGCAATCATCAGAATAAACTTCCTTAAATCCATAAGGATAAAAATATTCTTTCGGAAAAATAACTATTTCTCCGTTTTTTAAAGTATTTCCCCTTTTCTCGCTCAAATTATATTTTTTCTCAAAAGTATAGGTAAAAATCTT
The DNA here is from genome assembly GCF_041538065.1 of Leptotrichia hongkongensis. Taxonomy (NCBI): domain Bacteria; kingdom Fusobacteriati; phylum Fusobacteriota; class Fusobacteriia; order Fusobacteriales; family Leptotrichiaceae; genus Leptotrichia; species Leptotrichia hongkongensis. The sequence goes on from NZ_JBGORW010000008.1 coordinate 70,158, forward strand.
AGGAATCGTCCAAATTGGCTTTTTCCAAATGTCATTCTCGTAAAAATCTTTAATGTCCTTTAACACTTCATTATGCTTCGTTGTCCCAAAAATCCCAACACTTATGTGTTTTTCATCTTCATAGCCAATAAAAAAATTCATCTTCCCATTTTTAGAAAATTCATCTTTTCCTTCCAAAATTGGAGTCAAATCCTTAATTATTTCCATGTCTGTATCCACATAAATTCCAGAATTTTCATACATAAAATGTACTCTCATATAATCTGAAACATATGCCCAAAGCCTTCTTTCGTAACATTCACGAAAAAATCTATTTTTCGCAAGGTGTTTTTCCATATCAAAATTTTTCTCATTTATCTCTATTATTTCAAAATCAGGCAGATTTTTCTTCCACGATTCTAGACATTTATAAAAAATATCTGGCTTTTTGGCGTTTCCAATCCAGACATAATATATTTTTTTTTCTATCATTATTTTCTCCTATTTTTCATCTTTTTTCATAATCATCATATACTTTTTCATCGGATTTTCAGTAACATTCACAACTTTAAATCCAACTTTCTCATACAATTTCTTTGCCCCCGCATTATAATCGAACACATTTAACGTAATTGAATTCACGTTCTCATCTTGAAAAATTAAATTTATAAACTCTATCAAAGCCTTTTTTCCAAGCCCTCTTCCAGTAAGTTCAGGATTAATCAAAAATCTTCCAATATGGATATTATCTATTTCTTTTCGTATTTTCTGAATAACTCCTATAAACTCATTTTTACAAAAAATCGAATAAATATCCTTCAAATCATCAATCTGACTTTCTGTAAGTGGAAAATCAAGACTTGCTCCAGCCCATTGTTCAAGGAAATCTTTTCCTTTTTCATTAGTCCATTTGACTATATTATTTTTATTATTGTCATTTATTCCGTCTATTATTTTTATATTTTCTACTTCCATCAATATTAAACTCCTATTTTTCTACATCAACTCATATTCAATCTCATTTTTAATACAAAATTTCACTATTTCTTCATAAAGACTTTCATAATTTTCATAAATCATATCTTTTCTGAAATTTTTAAATTCAGAATTTGGACAAGCTCCCAATGTGAATATTCTTTTTCCAAATTTTCCTGTTATTTTTAATCTTCTGGTTTTAAAAAGCGTTGTTAAAGTAACTATGTCTGAATTAGTAACTTTAATTTCTTTTATATCAGATTTGTTGTATTCTACATTATCAATAATAATCACATCTTTTATAATTTTTATAGTTCTAGGTGTAAGTTTATTTAATTTTATTAGAGAAAATACATTTAAACCAACAATGACCAAATAAGCAATTAAAAAGAATGCTCTATTATTTATATTAGCTGCTGCCAATATTAACAATAAAAATGTAACGATTGTATCAACAATAAAATTTCCAAATTTTTCTTTAATTAATCTTTCCCTAGGAATTGTAAATAATCTGTTTTTTATTACTGTGTTATTTTTTTTATATTGAATTTCATATATTGCTTTCTCAAGTTCTATACTAGCTTTAAGTCCAAGGGAATAAATAGGGATTTCAAATTTATTTATCGACATATACTTACATTTGTACCTGCTTCTATAAGCTCTTTTTTCCTTATAGTACGTTTTGATATTGCTTCCAGTTATCTTTGCACGATGGCATTCTCTTCCATCTTCATAATAAACTAAAATATCTTTTAAAATTACTACTTTCCGATTAAACTCAAAATTTACCTTTAACAAAACTACTACACCAACCAATAATATTATCAAAAAAAGCTGGTCAAATATCTCACTTCCTTTAAATAAAAAAACTATTAATCCTATCAAAAAAATTGCTATTCCAAGCTTTATCAATTTTTCACTCCACAGCATTTTAAACTCTTGAATTTTCTCATTCAATCCCATTCAACTCCCTAAAAAATCAAATTAATTCCTTCTTTTCCGCAATTTTCCTATACATGTAGTCAAAACTGAAAATTATCACATAAACTGCTATTAACATTGCCATATTTTTTATTAGACCTTCCCCGAAGAATGAGCCTCTTGGGATATAAAATAAATTTGGTATGAAGTAATAGCTTGTTAGTAATAAAAATCTATTTTTTACAACATATTTTTCATATTTTATAATAAAAATTCCAAGCAGAATTGAGATTATAATTAACCAGAAGTAGCCTAAATCATACATTTCTGCAATATAGTTTGAGCCGATTCCTTCTCCTTTCAAATAAGCACCTGAATTTAGGTAATATGTTAATTTATCCGCAATGGAGTTGGTTGTGGCAAGTGTTTCAAGCGACTGTGGCTTAAAGCCGAACATTCCCTGCAAGATGTAGGGATAACTTCCGTTCCCAACAATGCTGTGCTTAAAATTGATTGTGTAGCCAAGCACAAGATAACTTACTCCTTGAGAAAATAGAAAATTAAAAATTGTGTTTACCAAATCCAGACTGAATATTTTTTTACTTCGCACAGATACCAGAATTTGTGAAAAAATCACGGTAAAGCCTACTAATTTTACCATTGTCTTGGCTTTTATCCTGATTCCATAGACTTTTGCGTAATACCACATTATAAAAAGCAGCTGTGTCAAAAATATTGCTCTTGCCCCCTTGAACGAATCCAGCAGTTTTACCATAAGATAAAGTGAAGAAATTGTCAAAAATTTTCTTTTGGATGGAATTGAAATTAAAAATATCAAAAATCCAATTGTCATAACTGTACCAGAGCCTTTTGTAAATGCAGGATAATCAACCCCTTTTAAAATTCCAGTATAATAAGCCTCGTATCCAGCCCGCAAAATAACCCTTAGCTGAATAAACATCTTGTAGGCTAAAGCTGGCAATGAAATTATAAACAGAGCCATTCCGACATTCGTAAACAGCCTTCTGCTTTCAAGCATAACACTGCTTCTAATCTCATTAATCTTCTCATTTGAAATCGCAATGAAAAATCCTAGATGCGTAAACAGTAATACTAGCAGAAAAACATTTATTATCTCATTTCTCACATCATAAAAAAAATAAAAATTAGCAAACTTCGTAGCCCATCCAAACTCCCTATAATTCACAATATCCAAAAATATCCTTGTAAAATTAAACAAAAACAGCGTATACAAAAAAATCATATACGAATTTAGCCACTCCAAATAAATTTTCGCCGTAAAAAACGTATAAATATAAACACCCATAAGCAGACATTCCAAAAATTTCATCTCCAGCGCCTCATTCTGAAAAGTAACTACATTTTTCAAAAACAGCACAAACGCAATAAAAAATATATGAAATATCAAAAACCCAATTTTATCTTTTTTCATCAATTTACCTCTATTTTTCAAAATTTTTTCTTATATTATTTTCTTCTAAAATTTTATCATATCGGTATTAAAACTTCAATCAGAAATGTTGTATTTTAATATAAAATCTATCTTTTAGATTATTTAATTTTTTTACTTTAAAATAGTTTGATGAATAATAGTTCACATTTACTAAATAAAAAAAATCAAATCTTTCACAAATTAATTGAAAAACTTGACTTTTTTCTTACTCTATTTTATTGTGACTTTAAATATTTTTTTTAAGTTTTGCCGCACCAGTGGATATAATCACTTCCGTTTCCATTATTAATCCTCCCCAAATACATCCTCATAACTTACTCCGTTTTTTTCTGTGTCTGATATTAATTTCTGAATTGCAGGCTTGACATTATTTTTTCTTACTTTAAATTCTTTTAGAAGTTCTTCTCCTGAATATCCTTCCTTTATCAAGTCCTCCAAAATCAAATCTGAAAATTCCATATCTTCATTTTCTTTTACAGGCGTTACAATCAAAGAGCCTTTGCTAACCTTTATTTTTGCCTCTTTTGTAAAACCTAGATATTCCATAACTTTTTTAGGAATTGTAATCTGATTTTTAGAAGAAATCGAGATTGTCTTATTTATTTCCAAAATATTACTTTCCATAAAAATCTCCTTTTTTGGTTTCTTTGTTTCTTGGTAAAATTATAAACCTAATTTCAGATTTTGTCAATTTAAATTTCAGATCAAAAATATCAATCAAATATTTATAATTAGTCTATGTTGAGTAAATTAAAGTATCGGTCTAATCATAAGTATTGTAAAATAATTTTAATTATCAGGATAAAGATTTAAAGTAATGAGTAAATCCGTAAAAAAATATAATAAAATAGTAAAAGCTGCCACTAAACAAAACAGTCTGATGCTAAACCCAATTATATAATGAAAATACATTTTAAATATAAAGAAAATTAACTTGATTTTTTCTAATTTCAAGTTAAAATTTAATATAGGATAGAATTTCTTAAAAATGGAAATATATATAGGGAGGAAATGTTATGAGAATATATGACAGCAGTAACATTAGAAACATTGGTATTTTGGGACATAGCGGTTCTGGAAAAAGTAATATGGTGGAAGGTCTTGAATTTACAGCAGGGCTTGCCAGCCGTATTACAGGTAATGAAAATGATACTAAAATTACAAGTTCTCTCAGCCTTCATACCATAGAATATCAAGGGACAAAATATAATTTTGTAGATATTCCAGGCTATAGTGATTTTTTTGGAGAAGTTGAATCTGGACTTGCGGCAGTTGATGGAGCTATTATTATTGTTGATGGGACTACTGATTTGACAGTTGGGACTGAAACGGCTCTTGAACTTACAGACAGCAGAAATATTCCACGATTTATCTTTGTAAACAAAATTGACAATGAAAAGGCAGACTATGAAAAGATTCTTTCACAATTAAGAGAAAAATATGGAAAACGAATTGCTCCATTTCATGTGGCTTGGGGAAAAGGAAATGGATTTAGAGGTCATATTAATGTAGTTGATATGTTTGCAAGAGAGTTTGATAAAGGAAAAAATGAGTGCAAGACTGTAGATATGCCAGCTGATATGGACAATCAGATAAATCCTGTTCGTGAAATGCTGTTAGAGGCTGTTGCAGAAACAGATGAGGAATTAATGGATAAATATTTTAATGGGATTGAATTTACAACAGCTGAAATTCATCGTGGACTTAGACAGGGAGTGCTTGACTGTTCAGTAATTCCTGTTATTTGTGGTTCAACTTTAAAAAATATCGGACTTCATACAGCTTTTGATATTGTAAAGGACTTTTTGCCATCGCCTTCTGATAATCAAAAGATACAGCCTGAAAAAAATGAGTTCGTTTGCCAGATTTTCAAGACAACTATAGATTCTTTCCTTGGAAAAGTTTCTTATGCCAAAATTTATTCTGGTGAAATCAAGCAAGATAGCGATGTTTTTAACATTAATAAAAAAACGAAAGAAAAAATTGGGAAAATAAATACATTTGTAACAAATAAAATGGAAGAAATTCAAAAAGGAATTGCAGGAGACATTGTCGTATTCTCAAAATTTAACAGCACAGGTACTTCTGATACATTATCAGCAAGTGAGAAGGAAACTTCATTAAAGGATATAACTTTTCCAAAACCGCAGTTATTTGTGGCAATAGAGCCTATAAATAAAAATGATGATGAAAAAATGTCATTAGGACTCAATCGTCTAATGGAAGAAGATCCAGCATTCAGATGGCACAGAAACCTTGAAACAAACCAGACAATTCTCGGAGTACAAGGAGAGCTGCATTGTGCCACAGTTATCGAAAAATTAAAAGCAAAATTCGGAATAACAATAAAAACTGTAGAATTAAAAGTTCCGTACAGGGAAACAATTAAAGGTACTTCTGATGTTCAGGGAAAACATAAGAAACAGTCTGGAGGGCATGGACAATATGGAGATGTATTAATTAAATTTTCACATATCAACGATGAAGATTTTGTCTTTGAAGAAACAATCACAGGAGGAAGCGTTCCAAAATCATATATTCCAGCGGTAGAAAAAGGATTAAGGGAATCTCTTAAGGAAGGGGTGCTGGCAGGATATCCTGTAACGAATATAAAAGCAGTTTTATACGACGGATCGTATCACGATGTTGATTCTTCTGAACTAGCCTTCAAAATTGCAGCAAACTTGGCTTTCAAGAAAGGAATGCTTGAGGCAAAACCTATATTGCTCGAACCAATTATGGAGCTTACAATCATCGTTCCAGAAGAATATATTGGAGATATAATAGGAGATATTAACAAAAAACGTGGAAAAGTAATGGGAATGGAGGCTCACAAAGGAACAAAACAAAAAATTACTGCCGAAGCTCCAATGTCTGAAACTTTCAAATATGCCAACGAATTAAAGGCAATCACGCAGGGACGGGGATACTTTGAAATGAAACTCATAAGATACGAAGAATTAATGGGAGATTTGGCACAAAAAGTAATTGAAAGCAGAAAAAATAGAAACTAACTAAAATTTTTTCAGAAAAAGAGAGAAATTAAACAATATATTTTTCTCTTTTTTTGAATATCAAACTACTAAATTATTAATACGAAAAGGAGAAAAAATGGGATTAATTTTTGTTACTGGCGGAGCTAAAAGCGGAAAGAGCAAGTTTGCAGAAGAAATGCTGTTAAAATTAAATAATGGAAAACAAAAAAATGTATATTTAGCTACTTCAATTGTCTTTGATGAGGAAATGAAGGAAAAGGTGAGACTACACAAAGAAAGACGTGAAAACAATTGGGTTACCGTCGAAACTTACAAAAATTTTGAAATTTCATTAAATGATTTTTTTAAAAATAATAATGAAATACAGCACAACATGCTTGTAGACTGCCTTACAAATATGGTTACTAATATAATTTTTGAAGAAAGAGATATTGACTGGGATAATTTTGATAAAAATTTATATGTTCAAATTGTGGAAAAATTAAATAAAAATGTGGAAAATTCAGTAAATGAACTTCTTAAAGTCAGTCAAAATTTTGAAAATGTAATAATTGTATCAAATGAACTGGGAATGGGGCTTGTTCCTAGTTATCCTCTTGGAAGGTATTTTCGTGAAATTGCTGGAAAAATGAATCAGATTGTTGCAGAAAAGGCAGATGAGGTATATTTTGTAGTTTCTGGAATTCCAATGAAAATAAAATAATTTAATAATAGGCGGGATTTTATAAAGGAGAATTTCCATATGAAAAAAACAAAAACAGATTTACAGATAAAAAAAGATAAAATTAGAAAAGAAATTCTGGCAAAAAGGAATATTCTTTCTGATAAAGATATTAATGAAAAAAGTGATTTAATCATAAAAAATTTGGCTTCATATATTGAGAATGTTCAAAATATAATGATTTTTATGGATATGAAAACCGAAGTGAAAATCACAAAGCTACTAGAACTTTATCCCAAGAAAAATTTTTTTATTTCTAAAATTACAAATAGCAAGAATAGAGAAATGAAAATCAATAAATATAATAAAAATGAACTTATTTTACACAAATTTGGATATTATGAATCTTCTTCCAACGATTTTTATGATGAAGAAATATTGGATGTTGTCATCGTTCCTGCTCTTGCCTTTGATTCTAAGAAAAATCGGATTGGGTTTGGTGGAGGATATTATGACACTTTTTTGGAAAAAGTCAGACAGAAAAATAATAAAGCTCTATTTATTGGAGTTTGTTATGATTTTCAGATAATTGATAACATTCCAACTGAAAAACATGATGTAACTTTAGATTTTGTAGTTAGTGAAAATAAAATTATAATCTAACTCTGTTCTCGTTTTAAAATAGAATTGCTATATATAATTTTTGAAAAAAATATAAAAAAATAAATTTTTTTCCTTGAAATTATAAAAAAAAAATGATACTATATATTGCTAAAAAATGAAAAGATTTGAATAGTGTAACATTAAAATATAAACTCTATTAGATAAGTTGGATACATTTAAGGATTAGAGCATATTTCAATTCGGACTACAACTAAAACTGAATCAGTCCGAATTTATTATTTTAAAATTTTTTATTGGTCATAAAAAAGTCTTTTAAGAAGGCTAAAATTTTAGAAAGGAGAGTTATTATGAAAAAAAAGTTGAAAAATAATAATTTTTTGATTCCATCCTTTTTAGCAGGCATAACGGGCTTGGGCTTTGGAAAAGCAGTAAACTCGAATAATAATCCATCCATAAATATTTCAAGCGGCAATTCATTTTCAAATAAACAAAACTTGTTGAATAACGAAAATATTGAATTTTCAAAAAATGAAGAAATTTACGATATTATAAAAAGTAATTTAAAAAATGAAAACGAATTTAAAGTGGATTTTGGCTATACAGATGGTTTTCATAAAAGCAAGGATGATGATAAAAAAAATAATCATATTATAGATAATGACTTTGCAGAAAATGAAGCAACGATTCCTTACGTCATTATCAATCCTGCAAATGGTCCTTCTGACAAGGCTGATTATGACTATGTTGTTCAAATTAAAAAAAACAAGGAGCTTGGAATTAAAAATCTTGGATATGTAACCACAAATGAATATACTAAAAGTATCAAAAAAGTATGTTCTGAAATTGACAAATATATACATTTTTATGGCTCTGATAATATTTCTGGAATTTTCCTTGATGAAGTTTCATCAGGTACAAATCCATTAGAAATCGATTACATGGCACAAATATATAATTATATAAAAAATAAGTATCCCGACTCAATCATAGTCGCAAATCCTGGAGGAACAGTAACAGATGAAATGTCCAAATATTCTGATTTATGGCTAACGAGTGAAGTATCTGCAAATAACTATATCAATCATTGGACTCCAAGAACTTACAATTTTGAAAATAATCCTGAAAATGCAAGCCGTATTGTCCATGTTGTTCACTCTGCAGCACCAGAACAATATGAAACATTACTAAAATTGTCAAAAGAACGAAATGCAGGATTTTTGATGATTACAACCGATGTTCCAAACGTTCCTTATGAAAATTTGCCACAAAATTTTGAAAACTTAATATTATCAATAAACAATCCTGAACTTGAAAATCTTTCAAATATAAGAAATGATTTAACTGAAACATCAATATTAGATAATTCATACATAAAATCCGAATCTATTGATTCAAAAAATTCTACATCCGAACAAATTGTGAATAATACCCAAACAGAAAGCTACAATCATAATTCAGACCAGTTTGTATCTTCTGGAAAATACAGTATCGCTGGAAATCTTGAAATATCGAGCCTTGATTTTTGGAAACTTTTGGATTTTCATTATAAAGACAACGTAAAAAACTTCTCCAAAAATGTATTCAATCCCCATTTTAACTTTGGATACAATATTTTAGAAGAATTTATCATAAATGCTTCAAATAAAATAAGTGAATCTGGAGATTTTGAAATTGATACTAAACTCTATTTAAAAAATAGCAATAAAATTATATAATAGTTAATTTGATAGATTTGTTAAAAAAATCAACTCTAATTTTTAAGTATTCGTATAAAAGATTTTTGTTTAGACTTTGAAAAACTGTTTATTATTAATAAATATTTTTTCATAATCATATGTTTTTTCTTTTTATATATACAAGGGAAATCAGTCGCCATTTCCCTTGCATCCCTGGCTTGTCTAAGCATTTTTTTAGAATAAAAACGAAACTCGCTACGCTCAAACAGTCGTTTTTATTCTAAAAAAATCACGACATTCTGCATTAAATCATAAAGATTATATATTTAAGCTCTTAAATTGAGAAAATATTAAACAAGCAAAATTTCGTTAAAGGAAAAATAACTGTCCGAGCGTAGTTTTTACGAAGCGAGTTTTATTTTTTCTTTATAAGAAAGTTTTGCGTTAAGCGGGGTTGTAAGGGCATGGCGTTTGATGCCCTTACGTTAAAAAACATATAAATAAAATAAGAAAAAATATTCATTAGTTATAATATTTATAAATAAAATTACAAAAGGCTTTAATTACATAAATTTTCTGATTTCTACCATTATAGTATAACTTTAAAGAGTAATGTAGTATTTAATAAAAAAAATTAGCTGTTTCATAAATATCATGATACAGCTTTTTTATATTATTATTCTACTTTTCACTCTTATCCACAATTACTTTTAATGAATGCCAGCTAAGTGTCGCACATTTTACTCTTGCAGGCATTTGAGCCACATATTCCATAAGAACAGCATCTCCTAATTTTTTACTTTCTTCACTTGTCAATTTTTCTTCCTGCTTCATCATTTTGAAAAACAAATTTACTTTTTCCTTTGCTTCTTCCATTGTCTTCCCTTTTACCAAGTCAATCAGCATAGCCATAGAAGCCGTTGAAATGGCACATCCGCTTCCAATAAAAGCGGCATCTGTTATTACTCCGTTTTCATCAGTTTTTATTTCAAGTGTCAAGTCATCACCACAGTTTGGATTATGCCCACGTTCTGCAAATGTGGGATTTTCAATTTCACGGTTTAGTTCCTTACGTCTGCTGTATTCCAATATTGTCTGCTGATATATTTTTTCTAAATTCATATTAAACCTCCTTTTCAAATTTTTTTCTTTTATTTATTTTTCCTATAATTCAAAAACTTCCTTCACTTTTAAAAGCCCTTCTATCAGTTTATCAATATCCTCTTCATTGTTGTAAATGCTAAAACTTGCACGGCAGCACGAAGGCACTCCTAAATACTTCATTAAAGGCTGTGCACAATGATGTCCTGAACGAACTGCCACATTATACGAGTCAAGTATAAATGCCACATCGTGAGAATGCACATTTTTTACATTAAAGGCAATAATTCCAGCACGCTCAACATCTTTTGTAAAATATGTTTCTACAAAATCTAACTTTTTCAATTTTTCTAAAGCAATTTCCGTAAGAGAGTTTTCAATTTCATTAATTTTCTCATAACTAATTTCTTCAATAAAATTAATTGCCTCTTCCAGAGTTACTGCCCCTTCCACATTCTGAGTCCCGCCTTCAAATTTATTTGGAAGTGGTGCAAACGTTGATTCCTGTTCTGTTACAAATTCAATCATATCTCCACCGTATAAGAAAGGCGGCATTTCGTCAAGAATATCCTTTTTCCCGTACATAACTCCAATTCCCATTGGTGTAAATAATTTATGTCCTGAAAATACAAGAAAATCTGTATCCAATTTTTGAACATCGTGTTTAAAATGCAGCATCGACTGTGCAGCATCCACAAGAATGCGTATATTTTTATTTTTGTTTCGTGCAATTTCAATAATTTCCTTTATTGGCTGAATAACTCCTGTAACATTTACCACAGCAGAAACAGCTATAAATTTTGTTTTATCTGACAATTTATTTTTAAAATCTTCAATATCAAATTGCCCATTTTCAGTGAGATAAACAAATTTTATCTTAGCATTTTTCTTTTTAGCTACAAACTGCCAAGGGACAATATTTGCGTGATGATTTGAAATTCCTAGAATTATTTCATCATTTTCGTTTATAAATTCCATTCCGTAAGAATAGGCTATCAAATTGATTGATTCTGTCGTACTTTTTGTAAAAATCACTTCTTCAGGATATTTTGCATTGATAAACTTCTGTACAGTTTTACGTGCATTTGCCATCAAGTTTGAGGCTTCCATTGATAAAGTATGCGAACCACGCCCTGGATTACCGTTATATTTTTCATAATATTCCATAATTTTATCCAGCACTCTTTTAGGCTTTTGTGAAGTTGCCGCTGTATCAAGATAGTGATTATTTCTATTCTTAAATATTGGAAATTCTTTTCTGTAGTCCATTTTTCCCTCCCTATACAAATTTTACCCACAAGCAATACAAAAATTATATCACTTAGTGGGTATTTTTTCAAATTCATATTCTATTCTTTTAGATTCTTCTTTCCAGCTCTTCAAATAATTTTTCTCTTAACTTTTCGTCATCGATGTTATCCATTATTGGACGGAATGAAGATTCTACTATTAATTTTTTGGCTCTTCCTTCAGAAAGTCCACGGCTCATTAGATAAAATAATTTTGATTCATCAACTTTTCCGACAGAAGCAGCGTGTTCTCCGATAACATCATCTTCACTACAGAATAATGTTGGAATAGAGTCAGCCTTTATTTTATCATTTAATAATATAGCAAATTCTCCTTCACGACCTTCAGACTTGCTCGAACCTTGCTTAAAGTATAGGTTTCCACGAAATACTTTTTTAGCTGTATCTTTTACAGCTCCTCTTCCTTGAAGCTCACCAACTGTTCTACGTCCACGGAATACTACTGAATACTCCAAGTCCAGCTTTCTGTCCTCATCAGCAAGGTATGCAGGCCATACATAAACTTCTGCTGAATCTTCCTCAAGATAAGATTTATGACTTATTGCATTAATCTTTCCACCTAGTTCAACGCTGTAATATTGAGTTTTTCCTTGACCCAAAGTTTCAATTTTTGATGACTCAAAATTAGAACTTTTTGTATTTAAAGTTTGTATTTTTATAATTTTTACTTCTGCATTTCTCCCAGTGAACACTTTTATAATTCCATTGTGATAAACTGGTGTGTCGTCTTCTGAATCGTAAGTAATAATTACCGTAACTTTTGCAAAGTCTTCTACTTCAATAACATTGTAGTCAACTAGAAAATTATTTTCTTTATTTGCACGATAATTTAAGTAAATTGGCTTTTCAATTTTTTTTCTTTCAGCAATTTTTAGGTACTTCCCTTCATTACAAAAAGCAAGATTCTGTGTCTTAAAAAAGTCTCCTAGTCCATATTCATTATCATTTTTTAATCTTTCCAGCTCATCTATTGAGTCACTAATATTTTTTATAGCAACTCCTTCCTGATTTCCATGCTTTATTTCCAGATTATTAAATTTCTTAAATGTTTCAGGCTCTTCGTATTGATAGCCTACTCTTGTCCAATTAACTTTTTCAAGCTTTTTATATTGTTCAAACTTTTCCAGTCTGTATTCACTATTTTCAAGATTTTGTATGCTTGATTTTTCTAACATTTTTGCTCCTTCCATTTTTCAGCAATTTGAGTTTTGCCTATTTATCCGATTGTTCCTTCCAGTTCCAGCTCTATCAATTTATTAAGCTCTACAGCATATTCAAGCGGCAGTTCCTTAGAAATTGGCTCAACAAATCCTCTTACAATCATCGCCTTTGCTTCATCTTCGCTTATACCTCTTGACATAAGATAAAATATTGCCTCGTCACTTATTCTTCCGATTTTTGCTTCATGTCCAATATCTACGCTATCGTTATTTATATCAATTATTGGTATAGTATCTGATGTTGATTCATTATCTAGCATCAGTGATTCACATTCTACAGTTGATCTTGCTCCAGTTGCTTCCGGCAATACTTTTAAAAGCCCTCTATAAAATGCTGTTCCTCCATTTTTGGAAATTGATTTTGAATGAACTGTCGAACTTGTCTGTTTTCCTTGATGAATAATTTTACATCCTGTATCCAAATATTGTCCAGCCGCTGCAAATGTAACTCCTGTAAATTCACATCTTGAACGATCACCTTTCAGAATACTCATTGGGTAAAGCATCGAAACTCTTGATCCAAATGATCCAGAAATCCACTCAACTACTCCATCATCTTCCACTATTGCTCTTTTTGTATTAAGATTGTACATATTTCTTGACCAGTTCTCAATTGTTGAATATCTTAATCTTGCCCCTTTTCTTACAAATAATTCAACCGCTCCTGCATGCAATGCATTTTTTTGATATTTTGGAGCAGAACATCCCTCGATATAATGCAAATCAGCTCCTTCGTCCACAATAATAAGCGTATGCTCAAATTGTCCTGCTTCAGGTGCATTCAATCTAAAATATGATTGTAAAGGCATATTTACCTTTACTCCTTTTGGAACGTAGATAAACGATCCTCCAGACCATACTGCCCCATGTAATGCCGCAAATTTGTGATCATTAACTGTAATTAATGTCATAAAATATTCCTTTAGCATATCTTCATATTCTACCATTGCAGTTTCAATATCTGTATAAATTACACCTTGTTCTTTCAATTCTTTATGAATGCTGTGATAAACTACTTCCGAATCATATTGTGCTCCTACTCCTGCAAGTGACTGCTTTTCAGCCTCAGGAATCCCAAGTCTGTCAAATGTATCTCTTATATAACTTGGTACATCATCCCAGTTTTCATTCATTGGTGCCGAATCAGGTTCCAAATAATGCACAATATCATTTACATCAAGATCTGATAAATCTGGACCCCAGTCAGTCATAGGTTTTGAATTGTAAACTTCTAATGCCTTTAATCTAAATTCTTTCATCCACTCAGGCTCATTTTTTCTTTCTGAAATTTTTTTGATAATTTCAGGAGTAAGTCCCTTTTCAGCCTTATATTTATAACGTCCTTCGTCTTTTATATCATAGACACCACGTTCAATGTCTGCAACATATGTTTTTTTTCTATTTTCCATTATTCCCACACTTTCTATTCTGTATTAATTATAATCCTAATTCTTCCTTCATTTTAGCATAACCATCTTTTTCAATGCTTTCAACTAATTCCTGCCCACCTGTCTTAACAATTTTTCCATTCATCAAAATATGAACAAAATCAGGCTTTAAATAATCCAGCACTTTATCATAGTGTGTAATTATAAGTAAAGCTGTATCTTTAGTCTTTAATTTTTGAACACCTTCAAATACAACTTTTGTAGCGTCAATATCAAGTCCAGAATCAGTTTCATCCAGAATAGCCAATTTTGGCTCTAAAACTGCCATCTGTAAAATTTCATTCTTTTTCTTTTCTCCACCAGAAAACCCGACATTTAAATGTCTATCTGCATATTCAGGATTAATGTGAAGCTTTTCCATTTTTTCCACTAATTCATTATGAAATTGCATCAAATATTGCTTTTCCCCAGTAACAGCCTCTTTTGCCGTTCTCAAAAAGTCCTCTACAGTAAGCCCTGGTATTTCTTCAGGATATTGAAATGATAGGAAAATTCCTTTTTTGGCTCTTTCATCCACAGCATCTTCATTAATATTCTCTCCATCCAAAATAATTTCTCCATCAACTAATTCGTGTTTTGGATGTCCCACAAGAATACTTGCAAGCGTAGATTTTCCAGCTCCATTAGGCCCCATAATTACATGAACTTCTCCTTTGTTTATAGTCAAGTTCAATCCTTTTAGAATCTCTTTCCCTTCTACTTCAGATTTTACATTTTTCAATTCTAACAAACTCATGTTAATTTTACCTCCAAAATATTTTATATATAAATTTATTTGTTTTACAAATTAAATTACACTTTATATTCTATCAAAAATTTGTAATAAAATCAATTATGAAAATTTTACTATTCTCAAATTACAATACTTTATTACACAAATATAATGCTAAAATTTCATCTAATTATTATAAATTTTTCAATCCAAATACAAAAATCTAATATTTTCAAATATTTAAAATATAATTTCAGCAAATCAATGAAGTTTTTATACAGCTACAAGTATCCAAAATTTATTAAACATTCAATATTTAACTCACAAACAAAATAAATTATAGCCAATTAACTTAAAATTTGAATCATATATATAAAAGTCAACGAAATTTCTTTTCATTTTATACTGAAATTACCATAAAATAAGAAAGTGAAAAAAAACACTTGAGTTTTTTGATAAAATAGAGTATTATATAAATTGTAAAGAATGTAACAAAATATATGCTTTATTTTAGGAGGAAAAATGGCAGTAGTTAAGGATTTAGAAAGTTTAAAGGAACTTATTCAAAGAGTTAGAAAAGCTCAAGAAGAATTTGCAACATTTGATCAGGAAAGAGTCGACAAAATTTTTAGAAAAGTGGCTCAAAAAATGAATGACGAAAGAATTACTCTGGCAAATTTGGCAGTAGCAGAAACTGGAATGGGAATTGTGGAAGATAAAGTTATAAAAAATCACTTTGCTTCTGAATATATTTACAATAAATACAAAGACGAAAAAACTTGTGGAGTGCTGGAAGACGACAGATCTTACGGAGTTAAGAAAATTGCAACTCCAATAGGGATTATTGCAGGTATTGTACCAACAACAAACCCGACTTCAACAGCAATGTTCAAAACATTAATATCATTAAAAACAAGAAATGCAATAATATTTTCACCGCACCCAAGAGCAAAGCAGGCGACTATTGAAACAGCTAAAATTGCTTTGGAAACAGCAGTAAAATACGGAGCGCCAAAAGATATAATCGGATGGATTGACGAACCAAGCGTAGAACTATCAAGAGAACTTATGGCAAGTGCTGACTTAATACTTGCGACAGGTGGACCGGGAATGGTTAAATCTGCTTATTCATCAGGAACTCCTGCAATTGGAGTTGGAGCCGGAAATACGCCAGTTGTAATTGACAAATCGGCAGATATAAAAATGACTGTAAACTATATTTTAATGTCTAAAACATTTGATAACGGAGTAATCTGTGCAACAGAGCAATCTGTAATTATAGACAAAGAAATTTATGACAAAGTTAAAGCCGAATTTTTGAACAGAGGAGCCTATATCCTTAACGACGAAGAACTAAATAAAGTAAGAGAAGTATTATTTATAAATGGAAATCTAAACGCTGATATAGTTGGAAAAAGTGCGTATGTTATTGCAGGTATGGCGGGATTTGAAATTCCAAAAAGTTCAAAAGTGTTAATTGGGGAAGTTGAGTCTACTGGAATTGAGGAACCATTTGCACACGAAAAATTATCGCCAGTGCTTGCAATGTATAAATCAGAAGATTTTGAAGATGGACTAAAAAAAGCTGATGAATTAGTAAAACTTGGTGGATTGGGACATACATCTTCATTATATATTAATTTAGCTGAAAAAGAAAAAATAGATAAATTCGGAAGATTGATGAAAACAGGACGTACATTAATCAATATGCCAGCATCACTTGGAGCAATCGGAGATGTATTCAACTTTAAATTAGAGCCGTCATTAACACTTGGATGCGGTTCATGGGGAGGAAATTCTGTGTCAGAAAATGTAGGAGTAAAACACTTATTAAACGTAAAAACAATTGCAGAAAGAAGAGAAAATATGTTATGGTTCAAAGTTCCTGAAAAAATTTATTTCAAATACGGATCACTTCCGACAGCTTTAGAAGAATTGAAAGGAAACCACAAAAAAGCATTTATCGTAACGGATAAAGTATTGGCTGAACTAGGATATACAGAACATATTACAAAAGTGCTTGACAGCATACATATCGATTATAGAATATTCTCAGAAGTAAAAGAGGATCCAACATTAAGTTCAGCTCAGGCTGGAGCAAAAGCAATGCTTGAATATAACCCTGACATTGTTATCGCTCTTGGTGGAGGTTCTGCAATGGACGCCGCTAAAATTATGTGGGTATTGTATGAACATCCAGAACTTCGATTTAGAGATTTGGCAATGAGATTTATGGATATTAGAAAGAGAATTGTTGAATTCCCTGAAATGGGTAAAAAAGCTAAATTTGTTGCAGTAGCAACATCGGCTGGAACTGGTTCGGAAGTAACTCCATTTTCTGTAATTACAGATGATGAAACTGGAATCAAATACCCTCTTGCAGATTATGCATTGACACCGAACGTAGCAATTAACGATCCTGAACTTATGCTTACAATGCCAAAAGGTCTTACAGTAGCTTCTGGAATTGACGTATTTACACATGCTCTTGAATCTTATGTTTCAGTTATGGCGACAGAATACACAAAACCTTATTCAAAAGAAGCAGCTAGACTTGTATTCAAATACTTGCCAGAATCAGTAGAATTAGGTTCAAAAGCAATTAAAGCAAAAGAAAAAATGGCAAATGCTTCATGTCTTGCAGGAATGGCTTTCGCAAATGCATTCTTAGGAATAAATCACTCGCTTGCACACAAACTTGGAGGAAAATTCCACGTTCCACACGGTATCGCAAATGCTATGCTTCTTGAAGAGGTTATCCGTTTCAATGCAGCTGAGGCTCCAACAAAGATGGGATTATTCCCTCAATACAGATATCCTGATGCAATGCAAAGATACGCTGAAATGAATGATTATCTAGGATTTGGCGGAAATACTAAAGAAGAAAAAGTAGAAAATTTAATTAAAGGAATTAATGAATTAAATAAAAAAATAGGAATCCCAGCAAGCATTAAAGAATGGGGAGTACCTGAAAAGGACTTCTTGGAAGCTGTAGACGAAATGTCGCTAGACGCTTTCGATGATCAATGTACTCCAGCTAACCCAAGATACCCGCTAATGGATGAATTAAGAGAAATTTACTTGAAAGCTTACTACGGAAAAGAATGGGAAAATGAAAAAGAAAGAGTTGGAAAAATTTTAGGGTTCTAATCTATGTTTATGAAAAAAATAAAGTAAAAAAATAAGGGATTTTCTCAAAATAGAGATTATCCCTTTTTAAATTATTCAGATTTCATAAATTTAGCAATAAATCTTGTTCCTTGGTTCAACTCACTTTCAACATCAATACTTGCATTATGCTGCTCAATAATTTTTGCAACTAATGAAAGTCCTAATCCAAAACCTTTATTTACTTTTTTGTTTCGTGAGTCATTTACTTGGTAAAATCTATCCCAAATAAGCTTTTTATCCTCTTCTGGTATTCCAATTCCATTGTCTTCAATTTCCATAACACAATTTTCATTTTCCGAATATAATTTTACATTTATTTTATCTTTTGTAAATTTCATTGCATTATTAAGTAAATTGTCAAGCAATCTTTCAATCATTACTTTATCTGCGTTTATAAATATATTTTGTTCAATATCTTTTGAAACTTTTATATTTTTCTCGCTTAAAAGATTTTTATAATCTTCTAATATTTTTTCCATTGTTTCTGAAAAATTTATTTTTTGCAATTCAATAACAGTCTGCTTTTCTATTTTGGAAAGTTCCATTATTTGATTTATCAGTTCTGACATTCTTTTTGCCTGACGCTGAATCACAGAAAAGGAATCCTTTGCTTCTTCCACAGTGTCTGCATATTCCAGCGAATACTGGCTTTCTGTAAGTATAACGCTCACAGGTGTCCGAAGTTCGTGCGAAACATCTGAACTGAACTGTTTTTCACGTGTATAGGAATTTTCAAGCGAATTTAGCATTTCATTAAAGGTACCTGCCATCCTGTGTATTTCATCTTTTCCTTCATCAATTTTGATTCTTTTGGAAAAATCACCGTTTTTTTGAATTTCTGAAGCTGTATCTGATATTTTGGCTACAGGATTTAGAGCTTTTTTTACAATTCTGTATCCGCCATAAACTATTATTAGTAATAATAGTGGACTTAAAATTAAAATTATAATAAGCAGTTTGCTTACTTCATCAGATAGCTGATTTACTGGAACAATCCCTCTAACCCATTCTCCTTCAGAATTGTCTATTTTTTTATCGAAATAATAATATTTTTCTCCATTCTTTTCATAAGTTCTGACAGTGTTTTCTTTATATTTTAATGTCAAATCAAATCCTCGTGGCGACATTCCGCCCATTTCTATTCCTTCGCTATTGTACTTAACAAAGTAAATCCCGTCATCAAATTCGTCAAACTCATTAGGATTTGAAACCATTTCAACAGTCATTTCAATCACAGCCTCCATCAATTCTCGATGGTTCAAGTCTCCTGTCATCTTATTTGCAACGGTAAATGATACTGTTAGCATAATCGAAATTAAGATTACCACAAAAACAGTATACCAAAGAGTTACCTTCACAGTAATTGGAAAGTCCCCCCAAATTTTATTTAATTTATTTTTCAAAACTCAATTATTCCTTTCTTTTCAAAAAATTCCTAATAATTAATTTATTTGAACTAATCCTCTTTTATAACATATCCAAGTCCTCTTTTTGTATAAATTATCTGTTTTCCATTTTCTATATCTATTTTTTTCCTAATATTTTTTATCAAAACGTCAATTATATTAGAATCTCCTTCATAATCAAAGTCCCACACATGCTCCTTAATCTGATCTCTGCTTAAAATCCGATTTTTGCTTTGCATGAGATATTCCAAAACTTCGTATTCTTTTCCTGTTAATTCTATCTGCTTTCCAGCTCTTGTTACTGATTTTTCTGAAGTATCCAAAATCAAATCTCCTATCACAAGCTTATTTGAACTATTTCCATATTTTCTTCTCACGACTGCCCTAATTCTTGCCAAAAGCTCATTAAAGTCAAATGGTTTTACAATATAATCATCAGCTCCCAAATCAAGCCCTTTTACTTTATCATCTGCACTATCCCTTGCAGTAAGCATAAGAACAGAAGTATGATTTCTTTTATCCCTAAGTTTTTTTATAACTTCAAATCCATCTACTTTTGGCATCATAATATCCAGAATTACTAAATCGTATTCACTATATTCCAGATAATCTAACGCTTCTTCCCCGTCTAGCACGCTATCTACACTATATCCATTTTTTTTTAGATACCTAGTTACAACATTATTCAAATCTACTTCATCTTCTGCCAGCAAAATTTTCATATTTAATTCTCTCCTGTATTATTTTTAGCAAATGCTAAAATCTTAAGTTTCTATTATTCTAATATATACTCAAACCTATTTAAAATCAAACTACTAAAAATTATATAAATTTAGGGTTTGAGTAAAATAGTCATAACTTTTGAGTTTTGTTTTAAAGCAGTTTTACTATAAAAACTATAGAAATTTTACTATAATATATCACAAATTCCAAAAAATAAAAAGAGAGCAAACTGAAAACAGTAAATTTTCAATTAACCCTCTGCAAGAATATTTTTTAATTTATTTTATTAATCTCTTTCTGCTTTCCATTTTACAATGGCTCCAGTTACTGCGTCAATATCAAATTCGTATTCCCATCCATTGTGGTAGATTTCTCCTTCATAGACCATTCTTCCATTTTCTCTATCCAAATGGATTTCTTTTACGTGAGAACTGTTCGCTCCTGGCACTTTTTTCAATGCAATGTTCATTGCCCTGTTTACTCCAATGTAGCTGTTTGAAGAAACGTTTCTGTTATATTTGTGTTTGCTTTTTGCGTTTGCAGTCACTGATACTCCTAATACCATGATTCCTAATAATGCGATACTTAAAATTTTCTTTTTCATAATTTTTCTCCTTCTTTTTCATTTAATTTTGTTTTTTGATTTAAAAATTTTTACAAGATTTTTTATTTATATTGTATTTTAATAATTTTTATTATAATGCTTTACTTCAGTTCCAATGATTTCTCCTGTTGAAGCGTCTATATCAAATTCGTATTTTGAATTATTGTAAAATATTTCGATTTCATAAACTGCTCTTCCATGATCATGATCTAATTCTATTTTTCCAAAATGGCTTTGATTAGCTCCTGGCACTTGTGCAAGTGCAATTGATTTTGCTTTTTCCATTGTTATAGTTTGCGAATTGTTCACATTATTCTTAATGTAACCAGAATTATTTGAAATTTCATCTACTTTCCATTTTACAACATCGCCAGTTACAGCATCAATATCAAATTCATATTCCTGTCCGTTATAATAAATTTCCCCTTCGTAAACCATTCTTCCATTTTCTCTGTCTAAATTGATTTTTTTCACGTGAGAATTGCTTGCTCCTGGTACTTTTTTCAATGCAATGTTCATTGCTCTGTTTATTCCAATGTAATTATTTGAAGAAACATTTCTGTTGTATTTATTTCTGCTCTTTGCATTTACAGCTACTGATACTCCTAATACCAGGATTCCTAATAATGTAATACTTAAAATTTTCTTTTTCATCTTTCTTTCTCCTTTAATATTCATTTATTTTTTTACTTTTCTCTCTTATCTTGAATACATTATAAAACAGTTTTATGAATATAAAATGAATGGAAAAAAATTTTTATAAAAAAAGGAACAGTCCTAATTTTAATTAGAAATATTCCTTTTATTTGTATTATCCACTATTACGAAGTCCTGTTGCAAGTCCATTTATTGAAATGTGAATGGCTTTTCTCAGTTCTTCTGAATCGTCTCCAGCTCTTGAACGTTTTATTAATTCAATTTGTAAATAATTCATCGAATCAAAATATGGCAGACGATTTCTTAGACTGCTTACTAACTCTGGATTATCTGCCAGTAAAACATCATTTCCTGTAATTTTTTTCAAGATATCAATTGTTAAAATCCACTCTTTTTCTATTTCCTTAAAAATTTTTTGTGCTGTTTCCTGATCACTTGCCAGTTTTACATATTCTGCGAAAATTGATAAATCTGTTTTTGATAGAACCATGTCAACATTTGAAATTGTTGAACGGAAGAATGGCCATTCCTTATACATTTTCTGCAAAATTTCCAATTTTTTATCATCATTGTCAATCCATTTTGTAAACGCTGTTCCAACACCGTACCATCCTGGAAGCATTATTCTTGCTTGCGACCAAGAGAATACCCATGGGATTGCTCTTAGGCTGTCTAGTGATTGTGTTTTTTTACGTGAAGACGGTCTTGAACCAATATTCAGCCCTGAAATAAAGTTTATTGGCGTAACTTCAAAGAAAAAGTCTGAAAATCCGTCTGTATTGTAAACTAAGTCACGGTAAGCATAGTAACTTAATTCTGAAACATTTTCTATTATTTTTTCATATTCTTCCCAGTCCGCATCTTCCTCTGTCAATGCACTTGATTCAAGCGCTGCTGAAACCAATGCCTCCAGATTTTTTAATCCTAAATCAGGATTTCCGTATTTGGCACCAATTACTTCTCCCTGTTCTGTAAGTCTGATTGTTCCGTCTGTACTTCCTTCAGGCTGTGCTAAAATGGCTTCGTAACTTGGACCTCCACCACGTCCTACTGTTCCTCCACGTCCATGAAAGAATGAGATTTCCACATCAAATTCACGTCCGATTGCAGTCAGCTCTTTTTGCGCCTTGTATAAAGACCAGCTTGAACTTAGGTATCCACCATCTTTGTTACTATCTGAATATCCTAGCATAACTTCCTGTTTTCGACCTTTTTTATCCATCCATTTTTTGACTAACGGCAAATTAAACCATTTTCTCAAAATATCAGGAGCCGCAATTAAATCTTCCACTGTTTCAAAAAGCGGAACAATTTGTAAATCGCAAAATTCATTTCCTTCATTTCCTTTTGCAAGGTTAGCTTCTTTTAGTAAAATAGCTATCTCTAGCATATCTGAAACACTTGTTGCATGAGAAATCAGATTTTTTTCAATAATTTTACTTCCAAAACGTTCTCTCAAAGATTTTGCCTTTCTGTAAATTGCAAGTTCTGAGGCCAGTATTTCACTTTGTGGAATTGTCGGATCACTTAAAATTCTAGGATCGTGTTCCAATTCCCGCAGTAAAATTTCACATCTTGCGTCTTCTGACAGGCTCAAGTAATCTCCTAAAATATTTGCACTTTTCAAAAGTTCGGCAACACATATTTCATGAACGCTGGAATCTTGTCTTAAGTCAATTGTTGCAAGGTGAAATCCAAATATTTTCGTAGCACTGATTAGATTGTTTAATTTTCCTTGCGTTAAAAATTCACTATTATTCTTTTTAAGTGATTCTGCCACAATCACCAAATCGTTTGTAAATTCATTAGCTGACTTGTAAGGAAGATCAATTCCATTTTTTCTTTTTGGCGGTAATAAGTCACGGTTGTAATCACACAATTTGTAGGCTGTTGCAAGCAGTCTGTCTGTTATTGTTGTCAATGCACGACGATATGGCTCGTGTGTTCGATGCGGCGAAACTTGTCCTGAAGCCTCTGCCAAGTTTTGCAGTTCTTCAGTTACATTTGTCATTGAAATAGACATTGATAGATCTCTGTAAATTTCACGAACTACATCCAGATAATGCTGGAACAATTTTATAGCCTGCTCTTGTGCCGACTGCTCCAGTGTATTTACTGTAACATAAGGATTTCCGTCTCTATCTCCACCAATCCACATTCCCATAGTAAGTGGAAGCAGAGCTTGAGATTTTACTTCAGAATTTCCTAATGTTTTTGAAATTTCCTGAAATTTATTCATAAGCCTTGGAATTTCATTAAAAAATGTAATGTTGTAATAACTTAGAGCATTGCTTATTTCATCTGTTACACGTAATTTACTAGCTCTCAACATTGCAGTTTGCCACCAGATTTGAATACCACGGTTTAGGTCATTAAGCCATTCATTTTCATCAATTTGATGAGATTTTACATTTTCATATTTATCCAGAATATCAGTTAATTTTTTTGTCAAATCCAAAATACTTTTTCTTTGAACTTGCGTTGGATGTGCTGTTAAAACTGGAACAATTGAGACCTTTTCCATAGCCTTCAATATTTTATCTTGACTGATTCCCTTTTTCTTCAAATTTTTTAGTGATTTTTCAAGAGATCCAATTTGTGGCTTGTTGGAAATTTTTGCATATCGCTGTTCATGAGTCTGATACACATCTTCAGCAATATTCGCAAGTGCCGAAAAAATCGAAAAACCTCTTATTACACGCAAAATTTCCGCATCAGTAAGATCCGAACAAAAAGACGATAAATTTTTTCTAGCTTCCTGTTTTTGTGTTTTATAATATTTACTGGAAGCTTCTTTCAATTTTTCAGTAACCTCATAAATATGTAAACCCGCATATCTAAAAATCGTTTCACCTAGAAGAGTTGCAAAAAGTTCGTTATGAATGAGCAAATCCTCCTGATGCTTATCAAGTTTTACTGACGGTAAAGGAGTTATCGGTAAATTTTTTAAATCCATTTATTTCACACTCTCTTTCTTTTTTAACAATTATATATTTATCATTTATTCTCCAATTTTTTAAATATTTCATCTGTTAAATTATACCATAAAAAAGCCTTAGATTAAATAGCGATTTCAAATTATTACAAAATGTGATATAATTTTAACAAAATAAGACAAGGCAAGGGGGAACAATCGCCATTCCCCTTGCATCCCCGAATTGTCTAAGTATTTTTTTGAAATATTCCCAAATTTTATTTGGGAAAGTAGTCTAAACATTTATTATTTGAATAAACCTGGATTACTACGAAATTGAAACTCCCTTTTTAACAAAGGTTATTACAATTCCTTAAACCAATTATAGTCTAAAAATTTTGAAAAAGCTCAGACAGTCAATTTCATTAAAAAAAAATCACGACGTTTTTAGTTTGATTATAATAATTAATTTGATTAAAACAAATGTGAAAAAATTAAAAAATTGTTATAAATTTCCGAGATTTTAATTTTTCAGTAAAAGACAACTTGTTTGAGCTTTTCTAATGTACTTAAATTGATAATAACTTTATGAGATGAAAATAACTTTTGTTAAAAGCGAGTTTTGTCTTTTGCTGTAAAATTGAAATTCGAGAAGCCGGAGTGCAGAGGTATGGCGACTGATACCTCTGCTTAAAATAAACTTTAATATAAATAAAAAAGAAAAAATTATAGAGTATTTTATTGAAAAACTATAAGGATAGGATTTAAAAATAGGAAAGAAAGAAAAGAGGAAGAAAATGAAAAAAAATTATGATGTATTAGAATTTTATAAAATAATTAATGAACTTATTAATTTATCAAGATTGGAGAAAACGAAAGAAAAGTTTCTGGATATTGATATTATAAAGGAAAAATCAGTTTTAGATAAGGAACTTATGCTTATGATGGAGATGATTGACTTTTATAAGTATGATGACGGACTGGAACTTGCAGGGCTTGCAGATATTACTAAGATGATGAATTCTATTGATATTATTGGGTCTTATTTGAGTGCTGAGGATTTGGCAGTTCTGAAGAAGAATTTGACGATTTTTAGAATTTCTAAAAGCAGGGCTAAGAATGTCAGGGATAAATATAGAACGATTTGGAATCTGTTTAGTGATGTTGAGGAAGTTAAAGATATTGAGAACTTTATTTCAGAAGCAATTAATGATGAAGGAGTATTAAAGGATGAGGCTTCGATTGGACTTCGTGATGTGAGAAGGCAGAAGCAGAATATTAATGCGAATATTAAAGAAAAATTTGATGAGCTGATTTCTAATAAAAGTACGCAAAATGCGATTCAGGAAAGAATAATAACACAAAGAAACGACAGATACGTAATTGCTGTAAAGACAGATTTTAAAGGGCTTATTAAAGGAATAGAACACGATAGGTCTGCAACAGGAAGCACAGTTTACATCGAGCCTTTAAATATTGTTTCATTAAATAATAAATTGCGTGAATATGAGGCTCGCGAGCGTGAGGAAATTAGAAAAATACTGCTTAGAATTACAGAACTTGTAAAAACTAAAAAGGAAGAAATTCTGGAAATTAAAGAAATTTTGGAAAGACTGGACTTTATTGATGCAAAAACAACTTATTCAGTTAATAAGAAATGTATTGTTCCGAAAATTATTAACAAGGAATATTTGAAACTGGTTGAAGCAAGACATCCGCTAATTGATGAAAATACAGTTGTACCAATTAATTTTGAACTTGGAAATCCTGAAAATATAATGCTTATTACAGGGCCTAATACTGGAGGGAAGACAGTAACATTGAAAGTGGCTGGACTTCTTACAATTATGGCATTGTCTGGTATCCCAATTCCTGCGAATGAAAAAACTGAAATTGGATATTTTCACAATGTACTGGCTGACATTGGGGACGAACAAAGTCTTGAGCAAAATTTATCCTCATTTTCAGGGCATGTGAGCAAAATAAAAGATATAATTGAAAATGCAAACAGTAAATCACTTGTATTAATGGATGAATTGGGAAGTGGAACTGATCCAATGGAAGGGGCAGCTTTTGCAATGGCAATCATTGATTACTTGAACAAAAAACACGTAACTTCAATAATCACAACCCATTACAGCGAAGTAAAAGCATACGCCTTTAACACAACAGGAATTAAAAGTGCCTCAATGGAATTTGATGTGGAAACATTGTCTCCAACGTACAGACTGCTGGAAGGAATACCGGGAGAAAGTAATGCCCTTATAATTGCAAGAAAATACGGAATTAGTGAAGAAGTAATTGAAAATGCAAAAAGTTACATAAGTGAAGACAATCAGCGTGTCGAAGAAATGCTAAAATCAATAAAGGAAAAAAATGATGAGCTGGAAACAATGCAGGCACAATTAGAAGCAACAAGAACTGAACTTGACAAGCAAAAAAGCATTTATGAGCAAAATATGATAAAACTTGAAAATGAAAAAAATGAAATTATAAAACATGCCTATGAGGAAGCTGACAATTACTTGAAAAACATGCAGGCAAAAGCCAAAAACCTAATTGACAAAATTAACAGCGAGGAATCTAAAAAAGAAGATGCCAAAAATGCTCAAAGAAGCCTGAATATGCTACGTGAATCATTCATTACAGATAAAAAGAAAAATGTAAAAGAAAAGAAAGTTGTTACTCAAAACGTAGATTTTGCTGTTGGGGAAGAAGTGCTTGTAAAAACAATGAACCAAAATGGAAAGATTTTAAAAATAATGCCAAACAACCGTATTCAAGTGCAAACTGGAATATTAAAGCTGGTTGTATCAACTGACGACATTGTAAAAATTCAAAAGAAAAAAACAAACAAATTCAAAAACTTCGCCTCATTAAAACGAACTTCCCAAGTACGAGGAGAAATCGACTTGCGTGGAATGAATGCCGATGAAGCAATCGCTGAACTAGAAACATACATGGACAGAGCAATGCTCACAGGCTATCACGAAATCTACATAATTCATGGAAAAGGAACAATGGTACTAAGAAAAAAAATCCACGAATACCTAAGAACTTCAAAATATGTAACAGAATTTAAGGATGCCAATCAGAATGAAGGTGGAATTGGGTGTACAGTGGCTACTTTGAAGTAGGACATTTGATTTAAAGAACTTTGGCTATGAAAATGTTATTACAGGATGTCTTAATATTGAGAGAAATATCTGAAGATTTTGATTTTCCAACATTGAGAAATTTTTTAGTTGAGAGTTTTAAATAATGTAAAAATCGAGGTTTAATTATGGGAAAAGTAACTATAATATTTTTATTATTTGGAACATTGCTTTTTTCAGAAAATTATCCAAAAGAAAAAATAATACAAATTATTGAAAAAAATGAAAAATATGAATGTATTCCTGATAAAAAAGTAAGAAAAATTGGATGGGAATTAAATGGACAATCTTTTATTGGGCATTTAGATGAAAAGGATGAACAATATGGAGAGTTTAGGGAAGCAGATGATGATACTCTTAGAGAATGCCGTTTAGAAGATGAATATATTAATTATTATAAAAATCGATATTTTTATAAGGAAAATAAAAAAATATCATTAATTATCAGTTATGGTGAGAAAAAAGATAACATTCAGTTAATATTAAAAAATGAAAAAAATATAAGAAAAGTATATTTTTTTGAGCGAAAAGGCAAGAAATATAAAAAGAAAAATTTGATAATAACATTTGATCCAGCTATTATCTTTTATCCTAATGATTTAATAAAAGAAAAATTGGAATAACTAAAATTAAATGAACCTAAATAAATTAAAAGTTTTCAAAAGTAGGGAGAATAAAAAATGAAACTTTACAACACAATGACGAATAAAATTGAAGAATTTAAGACAATAGAAGAAAATAAGGTAAAAATGTATGTTTGCGGGCCTACTGTCTATAATTACATACATTTGGGGAATGCGCGTCCGATTGTGGTTTTTGATACGTTGGCACGGTATTTTGAGCATAAGGGGATGGAAATTGAGTTTGTGCAGAATTTTACGGATGTGGATGATAAAATTATAAATAAGTCTATGGAAGAAGGTACTTCTGCGAGTGAGGTTTCAGAAAAATATATAAAATATTTTTTTGAGGATATTAGCAAGCTGAATATTCTTGAGAGCGTGAAAAGACCTAAGGTTACTGAGAATATGGCGGAAATTATTGAGATTATTCAAAAATTAATTGATAATGGGTTTGCTTATGAGAAAGATGGGGATGTTTATTTTGAAGTGAAAAAGTATAAGGATTATGGGAAATTGTCGAATCAGAAAATTGAGGAGCTGGAACTTGGGGCTAGGATTGATGTCTCAGAAATTAAGAAAAATCCAGTAGACTTTGCACTTTGGAAGAAAAAGAAGGATGGGGAGCCATTTTGGGAATCGCCTTGGGGACAGGGACGTCCTGGATGGCATATAGAATGTAGTGCGATGGCAAAAAAATATCTAGGGGATACATTTGATATTCACGGTGGCGGACAAGATTTAGTTTTTCCGCATCACGAAAATGAGATTGCTCAAAGCAAGTGTGCTTATGACGGAAATTTTGCAAATTATTGGCTTCACAACGGATTTATTCAGATAAATGGCGACAAGATGTCAAAATCGCTAGGAAATTTCTTTTTGCTTCGTGAAATACTTGAAAAATTTTCTGGAAATGTAGTAAGACTTTTTATTCTTAGCACTCATTACAGAAAGCCAATTAACTTTTCATTCGAGAATATGGAGGATACAAAAAAAGCCTTGCAAAATATTGTAAAATCAATGAATAAATTTGAAAATATTGTTGAAGAATATAAGAATGAAAAAATAGAAAGTGTTAAAAATTCAGAGTTTTCTCAAAAAATTGATGAATTTGATAAAAAATTTGAAGATGCGATGGATGAGGATATGAACACACCGCAGGCATTAGCGACTATTTTTGACCAAATTAGGGAAACAAATAAACTTATTTCCACAAATGAAAGTGAGTTTTCCACAATTTATTATGAAATAAAAAAATCTTACGATTCTTTGAAGAAGAAAATAAAAAATGTATTTGGAATAGCACTTGAAGCGGAAAATGCTGTGAAGGAAGAAGATGGAGAAAATATGGAATTGACAAAAAAATTAATTGAATTGCTGATAAAATTACGAAGTGAGGCAAGAAGTGAGAAAAATTTCAAGTTATCTGATGAAATTCGGGATGAGTTGAAGAAACTTGGCGTGGAAATTAAGGATAATAAGGATGGAAGTACAGATTATAATTTATTGTAATTTTTGATTTAAAAAGAGGGAAAAATGAAAAATATTTTAGTAGGAGTTACAGGAGGAATTGCAGCATACAAATCGGCTGGAATTGTATCGCTTTTGAAAAAGAAAGGATATAATGTGAAAGTTGTGATGACTGAAAATGCTACAAAAATCATTGGACCTTTGACTCTTGAAACTTTATCAAGAAATAGGATTTATGTGGATATGTGGGACAGCAATCCGCATTATGAAGTGGAGCATATTTCACTTGCAGATTGGGCAGATATGGTTTTGATTGCACCTGCGACTTATAATATAATTGGAAAAGTTTCAAACGGGATTGCAGATGATATGCTTACGACAATCCTTTCTGCTGTTTCGGTAAGAAAGCCAGTATTTTTTGCCTTGGCAATGAATGTGAATATGTACGAAAATCCGATTTTAAAAGAAAATATTGATAAACTCTCATCTTTTGGGTATAGGTTTATTGATGCAGAAGAAGGTTTGCTTGCCTGCAATTATAGTGCAAAGGGGAGAATGAGCGAGCCAGAAGATATTGTCGATGAAATAGAAAGATACAGTATTTTTTCAAAAATAGAAAATTTTGATACTGCACTAAAAGGCAAAAAAATTCTTATAACAAGCGGACGAACAAAGGAAAATGTTGATCCAATCAGATATTTGTCAAATAATTCAAGCGGAAAAATGGGATATTCACTTGCTCAGGCAGCTATTGATATGGGAGCAGAAGTAACATTAGTTAGTGGGCCTACGGACTTAAAAATTCCAAATGACCTTAAAAATTTTATTTCTGTGGAATCGGCGTTGGAAATGTATGAGAAAGTGGATGAGTATTTTAAAAATACTGACATTTTCATAGCTTGTGCGGCAGTTGCAGATTACAGACCAAAGGAATACAAAAAGGAAAAAATAAAGAAATCTGATTCAGATTTGGTTATGGAATTGGTTAGAAATCCTGATATTTTGCTAGAGATGAGCAAGAAAAAAGAAAAACAGCTATTAGTTGGATTTGCCGCAGAAACTAATGATATAAGGGAAAATGCATTAAAAAAGCTGGAAAAGAAAAATTTGGATATTATAGTGGCAAATAATGCGTCTGTAATGGGCAGCGATGAAAATGTGATTGAGATTATTAAAAAAGATAGGACTTCGGTGGAAATTAGTCAGAAAAGTAAGATGGAGCTGGCTTATGATATTTTGAGTGAAGTTATTTTTGAGTTGAAAAAGAGATAAAGTTTTTTGAAATTATGAATGTGTAGATTTTTATAAGTTCATTGATTTTGTAAAAGGGAGAATAAATTATGAAATCTGAAAAACAAAAGATAAAAAAAGTGTACATGTTGTATCATAGAGATGAAAAGGATGTCGATAAATTAATAGGATTTTTTTCAACAAAGGAAAAGGCATTGGAAATTGTTGATAAATGGAAAGAAATGAAAGGTTTTAGGGATTTTCCTGAAGGATTTAAAATTAAAACCATGATAATTGGGAAAGATTACTACACAAAAGGGTTTAAATCTAAAAGCCTTAAATAATTAGGAGAAACTATGGAAATATGGATTTTATCACATGGATATGATTATGGAGATGTCTATGATAAATATAAGTGGAATGACGAAGCAAGGTTTTTAGGTGCCTATTATACAAAGGAAGAGGGATTGAAGGCACTGGAAAAATATAAAAAAATCAAAGGATTTTGTTCACATTTGGATGGGTTCTGGCTAGAAAAATGTCATTTGGATAAATACGCTGGATGGGAAGGCGGTTATGTTACTTATTATAAAGAAGATGAGGTAAAAATTGATAATTCAAAAAATCAAAAATTATATGTACTTTCTCATTTTTATTATACTGATAAAGATAAAATAAAAGAAAAACATCGAATTTTATCAGTATGTTTGTCAAAATTAGAAGCTAGGAAGAAAATAAAGGAATATCAGAAAATAGAAGGATTTTCTTCACATATTTCTAATTTTTACATTGAAGAATATATTTTGGATGAAGAAAAAAATAAATAAAAGAAGGAGAGGCTATAAAAATTTAGCAAATTAAATGTTATGGATAATGAAAATAAGAATTTAGACAATAAAATTGAAGAAAAGCATGAAGTGAAAAATTCAAAATTTAGCAAGAAAAAAGGGATAATTTGGGGAATAATAGCTTTATTAATTTTAGGGATTATTGTTTTCGGAATGATGTTTAGCAGAAAAAATATTAGTTCTGGGAAAAATATTGTGAATGAAGAGGAAGATGACAAAATTTTTAGGATTAATCCAGTAAAAAATCCGCAAGTTACCTATTATAATTTTCGTGGTGAAGTTTATCCTGACTGGGCTAAATTTGGACTTACTCGAAGTAACGGAGCGAGAGGACATCAAGGAATTGATATTTTTGCATTGCCAGGGTCAGATGTTTATGCTGTGCTGGATGGTAAAATTGTGGATATGTATGTGGATAAAACTGGATATGGATTAAATTTCTACTTGGAAGTCGATCCAAAGGAACTTGAAAAAATAAAAAGAAAAAATTATAAACCTAAAGAAAGTGCAAGAGAATGGGCATACAGCCCAAATTATGATCCTAATACAATGCAAGTAAAATACATTAGATATTGCCATTTAAGTGAAGTGAATATAAAAATCGGAGATACAGTAAAGGCTGGGCAAGTGATTGCCAAAACAGGTACAACTGGAAATGCAAGTGGAACACACGCTCCTCATCTGCATTTTGAGATAGCCTTTGAAATGAGAGGAAAAGGACTTATAAACAGAGTTGATCCAGAAATGTACTTTAAAATAAAAAATGGAGACAAAATGACAAAACAAGAGATAAATGTCCAGACTGAAGCAGCTAAAACAGAATGGTTTGAAACAAAGGGCTATGATACTGGATTTAGAGATAAAAGTATATTTTTAGAAAATAAAAGTACTCTTGAAAATGATAAAAAAACAATTATTAAACATAAAATAAAACAAAGAAAAAAATTTAAGTAAAAAATTAAAGCAAGTGGCTAATATTCTAACCTCTTGCTTATTTTTTATTTTCTACGATAATTCAATATCAATTTTTTTAATAATATTTTTACAATCCTCTCTTTTTCCCTTCCAAAATTCTATCCAAAATTACAATTGCCGTAGCCGCCTCCAGTACTGGCACTACTCTCGGTACTATTATTGGATCATGTCTTCCTCGTACTTCTAAAATATCATTTTGCTTTGTTTCAAGATTTACAGTTTTTTGTGCTTTTTCTATTGAAGCTGTGGGTTTTATTGCCACCTTGAATGATATTGGCATTCCAGTCGTTATTCCACCTATGATTCCACCGTTATTATTTGTAAATGATTTTATATTTCCTTTTTCATCGTAAAACATCTCATCATTTGCTTCGTACCCTGTCATTTCTGTAATTCCAAAGCCTGCTCCAAATTCTATTCCCTTTGTAGCTGGCACCGAGAAAATCATTCTCGAAAGTTCGCTTTCCATTGATTCAAAATATGGATCTCCTATTCCCGCAGTAAGTCCTGTAACCATAAGTTCTACAATTCCACCAAGTGAATTCTTTTCTTCCCTAGTTTTTTCTACAGCCTTTTCAATTTTTTCTACAATTTCCTCATTCAAGACAGGTAAAGTCATATTTCTGAGTTTATTAATATTTTCTTCTGTAATATCGCTTTCCACAAAATCTCTATCTTCAATATCCTTTACCGATTTGATGTGTGCTGCAATTAAAATCCCCTGCTCCTTCAAAATTTGTTTTGCAATTGCTCCAGCAAATACCAATGAAGCTGTTATTCTCCCAGAAAAATGTCCGCTTCCACGAATATCATTAAATCCGTTATATCTGTTAAATCCGCTCCAGTCTGCATGTCCCGGTCTTGGCTTTCTTTTTAATTCACTGTAATCCTTTGAACGCTGGTTTGAATTTCTAATAATCATCGCAAGTGGCGTTCCTGTAGTTTTTCCATCAAAAAATCCGCTCAAAATCTCAAATTCATCCTTTTCCACTCTAGGTGTTGTCAATTTTGATCTTCCTGGCGCTCTTCTTCTCATTTCCTGCGAAATAAATTCCAAATTTAGCTCCGTTCCTGCCGGAATTCCGTCAATATTTACTCCCAATGCACTACCATGTGATTCACCAAAAATTGATATTTTATAATTTTTTCCAAAATTTGCTGCCATTTTTTTTCTTTCTATTTTCCCACATTTTTATTTATCATCATTTTTTACAACAAAATCTTTTCCATTTACAAAAACTGCCTCACTATTGCTTATTGGAAGTAAATTTAATTTACTTCCATAAATTTTTATAGTTTCTTTTGTACTTTCGACAAATGGAAATTCATTATTATGTGGCACAATATAAAAATCTGTAATATTCATTGCTTCATAATTATCCAAATCAGGAGCAATTTCCTTATTATCCATTATCTGAGTGTATTCTATATTTTTAGAAGGAATAATCGCTCCAGCCGATTCTCCTATATAAAGCATTCCATTTGATATTTTGTCTTTGATAGTATCTAAAATTTTTTTACGTTTTAGTTCCTGCAATAGATAAAATATATTTCCACCTGATACATACAAAATTTTTGTATCTTTCAATATATTTTCTATTTTTTGTTTTTCTGTTTTTGAAATATCTAAAATATTTATTGAAAATCCCAATTTCAAAAATGCTTGCTTAGCTTCGTCTACATATCCTTTATAATCTTCAGGGTTTGAAGCAGTAGGAACAAACGTAATTTCTTTTTCTGGTACATCTTTTAAAAATTCTTTCACTAAATTTTTCGTTCCTGCTAAATATGATGTCAAAAATAATTTACTCATATAAATTCCTTTCCTAACGGTCTCAATAAAATTTAATTAAATTTTACATCCGCATATTCTATTAATTTTCTATCTCATTAATTTAGATTTTACCATTTTTAACTTATTTATCAATTATAAATAAATTTTATCTTTCTTAGCAATCTTTCTCTATTTCTCCACCCATTTTCACAAAATCATCCCAAAAATGCGGATAAGATTTTCTAACACTTTCAGCCTCTTCCAGAATTATTTCCTTTTCACATCTTGTCGAAGCAATCGCAAGCGACATTGCAATTCTATGGTCATTCCATGCATTTACTGTAACTCCACCTTTAAATCCTTCTACACCTTGAATTATTAAACTGTCCCCTTCCTCAGCTACATTCGCTCCGAGTTTATTCAGTTCTGTCTTTATTGAAGTTATTCTATCTGACTCCTTTATTCTAAGTCTTTCCCCATTAATAATTCTAGTTTCCCCTTCACTCAAGGCTCCTAATACTGTCAAAATTGGCCCAATATCAGGACATTGCGAAATATCAATTACTGTTCCTTTAGTTTTAGAAGGTCTCACAAGTACATAATTATCGAAAATCTCGATATTTGCTCCCATTCTTTTAACAATTTCTATTATTTCCCTGTCGCCTTGTAGCGAATTCTTATTCACATGCAGACATTTCACTTCATTATCCTTATTTGCAGAAATTATTCCAGCCACAATCCAAAACGCCACTTGCGAGTAATCCCCCTCAACAGTATAATCAAACGGCCTATAAATTTGATTTCCCTTTATATCAAAACTCTTATAGTTATTGTTCACAATCTCAATTCCTGCCAGTTTCAATATTTCCAATGTCAAATCAATATATCCCTTAGACTCCAAATTCTTATTAATAGTCAGCTTTGAATCTCCGTCCAAGAGTGGCAAGGCATACAAAAGTCCAGTAATAAACTGTGAACTTATATTTCCATCAATTTCATAATTCCCTGCCTTCAATTTTCCATTTACTGTAAGAGGCAATTTTCCATTCTCATTTTTATAAAAAATTCCCTGCTTATCAAAAATCCTATAATACGAGTCAAGCGGTCTGTCTACTAGTTTCCCTTTTCCATCAAAAATCAGTTCATTTTCATCTGTAATCCCAATCGGTATCAAAAACCTGATTGTAGATCCCGATTCATTACATTGCACATACTTATCCTTTGGAATGACTTTTCCGCCATTTCCAATAATTTCAAGAGAACTTTCCTCTTGATTGATTTTCGCTCCCCAGTTTTCCATAATATCCGTTGTTGTTGTAATATCCACCGAGAACTTCAAATTATCAATCTTTGACTTCTTCCCGCCTTCAGCT
Source organism: Leptotrichia hongkongensis (assembly GCF_041538065.1). Classification (NCBI taxonomy): domain Bacteria; kingdom Fusobacteriati; phylum Fusobacteriota; class Fusobacteriia; order Fusobacteriales; family Leptotrichiaceae; genus Leptotrichia; species Leptotrichia hongkongensis. Next base: position 106,175 of record NZ_JBGORW010000008.1, read on the forward strand.
AATGCAGCCGCAATCACCGCTCTGTGCGAATAACTTTTAGATGGTGGAATTTCTATTTTTCCATTTAATATGCTTGGTTTTATTTTTATTTTCATAAATTTTTTCTCCTTTTTATTCATTCTACTTTAAAAATTTTATCCTACTTCACCATCACAATTCAACTCTCCATTAATATTTCCACTTAACATAATAGCATGTCCAAGAAAAAATATGTCATTGTCATAATAAAATGCTGTAAAATCTCCATCAGCAGTTACCCATAAACCTTGCAAATAAATACAACTTCTAAATACTCTTTCAGGAACTATTTCTCTCTTCAATTCTTCAATTTCTTCCTCTGATAATTCAATCTCTGAATTTTCATGAATATTCTCAATAAATTCTTCCAATTCTTCTTCATCGTCAACACAAAGCCAATCCATAACTCCGTCTTTCCCATAATCACTTACCAAATCTTTCATTTTTGTGTCCCATTCTTTTTGATTGAGATACATAATTTTAAATTGTTCAACCGCCTCTTTAACTTCCTCTACTTTTTTCTCTTCATTCCAATCACTCTCAATTCCACCATCAAAACTCACACTTATTTTTCTCCCAAGCCACTCAACTTCAGTTTCAAAATTTTTTATTTCTCCAAAAATTTCATCTATAATTGCTTTACACACACTAATCCTCCACTTTATTATTTTTTTATTTCATAAAATTATCCTACAATTTCGCTTTATATTTAAACTCCCCACTAATATTTCCCATTAATTCAATCCCATGGCCTGCAAAAAACACTTCATTATCATAATAGTACACCGAAAAATCTCCATTAGAAGTTATACGCACCCCTTCAAGATAAATCCCATTTTTAAAAACTTCTTTTGAAACTTTCAGTTCTTTTAACTCTTCCTTTTCTTTTTTCGTAAATTTAGAATTTGAATTTTTTTCAAGTATTTCTATCATTTCATCAACATCTTCCTCATCTACTGAAGAAAACCAATCTTCCGCTAACCAATGCAAATCTTCCACAATTCTATCCCTTATTCTCTCATCCCGTTCTTTTTGATTGAGATACATAATTTTAAATTGTTCAATTGCCCCTTTAACTTCTTCTACTTTTTTCTCTTCACTCCAATTATGCCCAATTCCATCATCAAAACTCACACCTATTTTTCTCCCAAGCCACTCAACTTCAGTTTCAAAATTTTTTATTTCTCCAAAAACTTCATCTTTTATAGCATCACTCATATTAGTCCTCCATTTTATTCTTTTTTAATCCCAAATAAATTCATCAGACACTGTCTGACGAATTCCATTTTTTGAATAAACTATATAAAATCTAATTTCCCTCTTAATTCTCCTTACTCATCTGTTCCTTTTTCTCAGCTTTTATAAAAGCAACTACAGATACAATCGCAACTAAAATTATCCAAACCCAATCTTTATATATTTCACTACTTATTTTAAAAACTCCCATCCACGAATAAGATAAACCTTCTAAAAATGGTAGATTTTGTTCTCTTTTTAAATAATAAGCTACCAAAACTACATCAACAAAGTATACTGCAATCATGGAAAAAATTGTAATTACAGGAATTCCTTTTGTAATATCCCTCATTGACAAAGCCTCATATTTTGGATTTAGCAAATTTTCATTTTTAGCATTTGCTCCAAATTTACTTTGACGTATAGGTTTGGCAATATTTTTACTTTCTGTCTCTGTCTTTTTAATTTTTATTCCAAATATCCAGCCAAAAAAAACTATAAAAAATATAATTATAGAAATTATTTTATATCCTAAAAAAATCATCGAAAATCCTAAGCAAATCATAACTGCAACAATAGAACTTAACCCTGCAAATAAAATTCCATTTAAATATCTCTTCATAAATAATCCCTTTCATCTAATTTTTATTCAGTTTTTCTATTAAAAAGACTAGCAGATTTTCACAGAAAATCTCCATTTCATTTCCAAAAGCTAAAATAATATTATTATTTAAATCCTTTACAAATATCACTCCATCTGCTACACCAATTATATATTCTTCCCAGTTATATATTTCATCATCAAATGTAATATTTTCTTTCGAAACTTTTATTTTCTTTAAATTATCAAAATTCTCAATTTGCTTCTTGTCTGAGAAAAGACTGAAACTCAATTTATGTGATTTTCTAAATGAAAATTCCTCATTTCCTCCATTTTCAATATTTTCTAATGCACTCGGATAATTCTGTTTTACAAAATCTTCTTGAAATAAATCAAAAGCATCTTTTCTATATCCGCCTGCATTGATTTTTTCCCACTTTCCTTCGTTAGATTTGAAAAAAATGGCTGTAAATGTATTTCCCACCATGTATACTTCCTTTGAAAGAAAATATTGCAAATTTTTATAATAATTTTTTTCATTTTTTCCTACACTAAAACCATCATCGTAAAAATAAATGTTTGGATATTTCTTTTTATAATACGAAAACACAAAGAAATCTACTATACCCAATATAATTAATAAAACTATAAAAATCACAACAGTAGAAATATAAAAATTTCTGCTAATTTCAACTGTAAATAATAAAACTACTCCTATATTTAATACCAGCAAAGAAATTAAAAATTTTGCTGAATTAAAAATAATTTTTAACCAGTTCGCCTTTTCCACTTTTTTAAAATTTTCCTGTAACATATTTTTTCACTCCTTCACTATTTCAAATAGGTCAGACACTGTCTGACCTTTTCAGTTCCTTTACTTAACTATTTTCATTTTTACAACCTAAAATTTACTCAAAAATCTCCTTTTCCCCAATCTTCATAATCTTAACTTTCCCAATTTCCTTTAGAATTACAAAATTAATTCCATCACTTGTACTTTTCTTATCTCTTTTCATAATTTCAGAAATCTTGTCTTTCGGATATTCAATCTCAGTCGGTAAATTCAATGCCTTCAACAATTTTTCAATTTTTAAAAATTCATCCTTTTTAGTAAACCCTTTTTTCTCCCCAATTTTTGTAATGTCCATCATTCCAGCAGAGATTGCTTCTCCATGGGAGTATTTCTCATAATTTGTAAACTGCTCTATTGCATGTCCGATAGTATGCCCAAAATTCAATATCATTCTCAAATTGCTTTCCTTCTCATCTTTTTCCACAACTTCCTTTTTTATCTCACATGAACGGTAAACAATCTCATTCACATACTTCATCAGATGCTCACGTAATTTCTGTTTATAATTTTCATCATCATAGGAAACGCCTACTGTTTCTACAATTTCCACAAGTCTGTCAAAAAACTTCTTATCATAAATACATCCATATTTCACAATTTCAGCAAATCCGTCGTAAAAATATCTGTCTGTCAATGTATTCAAAAAATAATTGTCAATTAAAACAAGTTTCGGCTGATGAAACGCCCCAACAAGATTTTTCCCTTCAGGCAAGTCAACTCCAACTTTTCCTCCAACACTGCTGTCAACCTGTGAAACAATCGTCGTCGGTATCTGTATAAATCCAATCCCACGCATATAACTGGCAGCTGCAAATCCGGCAATATCTCCAACAACTCCGCCACCAAATGCAACAACCATATCCTTTCTCGTAAGCCCTGCATTTACCATTGCAGAATAAATTCCTGGCATTATCCCAATATGCTTATTTTTCTCTCCAGCTTCCAGCACATAAATTGCATAATCAAAGCCTTTAAACATCTTCTTATATTGATTCCTATAAATTTTATCCACATTAGAATCAGTAATTACAAATAATTTTTTGCCATTATAAATTTTTTCGATATATTCAGGAAATTTCTCAAAAAAATTTTTTCCAATTACAATATCATAAGAATTTTCTCCTAATCCAACATTCAATATTTCCATAATTTTCTCCATTTCCTCTTCTTTATGTGTATATTAAAATATAGCAAAACCATTAAATTCTGTCATTTAAAATGATTTTACTATATAAATTTTTATTTCAAATTATATCTTTTTTCAAGTTCCCTTTTTATATAAACCGACTGAAATTCTTCTTTTAACATATCCATTATAATCACATCATAAGTTTTTCCCATAATCTCAACTGCTTTACGCAATCTTCCAACTTCCTTAAAACCAGCTTTTTTATATAAATTATAAGCTGCTTCGTTATATTCAAATACACTTAATGATATATTTCTCAAATTTAAAAATGAAAAGCCATAGTCAAGTATTAATTTTACAGCTTCTATTCCATATCCTTTTCTTTGATAATTAGAATTTCCAAGCATAATTCCCATTGTTGCCGTACGATTTAGCAAATCTACTGAATTAAATCCAATATTTCCCAAAAGATCATCATTTTCAAGTAGCCTAACAGCAAACATTTTTTCTTTTTTTACTGAAATTAAAAATTCCTTTTCACTTTCGAAATCTATGATATTAGTATAAGAAAGATAGCCCAAACCAACCGAAACTTTTATATCATTAACCATTTCAGCGTATTTTTCAACATCATCAAGAGAAATTGGCGAAAGATAAACATTGTCACCAACTAATGTTTTTAAATATTTTTTATTTTCAAAATTGTTTTCCATTTTATTCCTCCTGAATCAATTTCCTTTAGTCAATCTTTTCTCGCCGTTTTGTTGAAATTATAAATTTTTCCTTTAAAGTTCCTAAATCATTATCATTCAATGCATCTTTTATTACATCTAGCTCTCTTTCAAACTGCTGTATCATCTTTAAGAGATTTTTTTTATTACCTATAAAAAGTTCTGCCCACAAATCCTCGTTTATTTTCGCAATTCTCGTCAAATCCCGATAAGAATCCCCAATAAAACGATTCGTATCGTACTTTTCACTATCACTATTTACAAGCGAAACCGCAATTGCGTGGGTAAGCTGGCTCGTAAACGCAATAATCTCATCGTGTTCCTGTGCCGTAAGAAAACTGACTTTCTTAAAACCCATGCATTTTACAATTTCTGAGAACAGTTCTAGATTTTCTTTTTTATTTTTTTCATCCTTAATAATTATATAATTGGCATCTTTAAACACTCTACTATCTGCAAAATCAATCCCACGTTTCTCACGTCCTGCCATAGGATGTCCAAAAATGAAGTCAATATTTCTTCCACTCTTCTCAATAATTGGATCAATATCTTTAATAATTTTCTCTTTAATTCCAACAACATCCGTAATTATGGCATTTTCCTTAAAATAATTAATATTATTCACAAAAAACGACTTCATCAAATTTGGATAAAGAGTAATTACCACAAAATCTGACTTTTCCAAAGGTTCTTTAGTTTCTAGAAATCCTTTGTTTATAATATTTTTCTCTTCTGCCTTCTTTATCGTTTCCTCATCAATATCAATTCCATAAACAGTCTTAATACCAATTTCCTTAAAACTTTGTGCAAAAGCTGCTCCAATTACTCCGAGTCCTACTATTGTTACTGTTAAATTTTCTATTTTTTTCAAAATTGTAAACACCCCTTTTTACAAATTTTCTTATAAACAGCTACTTCAATTTAAATATTATATGAAAAATATCAAAATTTTAATTATTCCACCAGCTTTTATTTTGCTTTTCCAATTTTTTCATTTCCTCTGTTCTTCCTTGCGACTTATAAATTTCTATTAACATATTTCGCTCGTATGTTTTACCATCAGTTGCATGCTTAAATGCCATAGAATTTTTATACGCCTTTTCAGCTTCAATAAAATTACCTTGTAAAAAATACATATCTCCTATTCTAATCCAATAATCTCTAGCATCAAATTTTTGAGTTTTATTCGATATTTTTTCTATTGCCAATTTGTAATACTTTATGGCATTTTCATAATTTTGAGTTTTATAATCATACATTTGGGCTAATGAAGCATAATCAGGTTGATAGTCTTCTAATTCAATTAACTGTAAATAAGTTTTTTCTGCTAAATCATATTTTTTTAAACTTACATAAGAATATGCTAACATTCTCAAATCTCTAACATCACCTGTTTCCTTATAATTATTTTCATATTCTTGTAATTTTTGTTCACCAAAACTTTTATCTTTCTTCTGTCTTTCTAAAGTTTCTTGAGCTGGTTTATATCCTTTATCAGCAGCTTCTTTTAACAATTTATTTCCTTTTTCATCTTGTTTTATCCAAATATAAAATTCTCCCAGATCATTTAACGCTTTTATATCACCAGATTTTATTAATTCATTATACCGTTCAATAATTTTTTCTTCTAATTCTTTAGTTTTCTCTATATTTACTTTTAAAACTGAAAGCACTATTGAATCTCTCCAATACCTATAGAATGAAATAATTTTTTCTTTTGTTTCTCTACTATTTCCTAAGTTATTATTTTCTTTTTCATATTTTAATAATAATTTTTCAGATTCTTCAAATTTTCTATTTCGCAAATAATAATCACTTAATTTTAACAGTGAATCCTTATCTCCTTTTTCAATTTGCTTTAAATATTGTTTTTCTTCTTTAGTATAAGTTTCTTTAGAAAAAGAATTAATCGAAAAAATTAAAATTAGTAATAATAGCCATTTTCCTTTCATTTTTTACAACCTTCTAATAAATTTATTTAAAACTTTTCCCCAACACATTCGCAATCTTCTCCACATCCTGCATCAAGTCATCAAACACTTCAAATTTCAATGATTGAGGCCCATCTGACAATGCCTTGTCTGGCTCAGGATGTACTTCTACCATTAATCCATCTGCTCCAACAGCAATTCCTGCCATCGCAAGAGGTTTTACCATCCAGTATTTCCCAGTTGCATGAGCTGAATCTACAATTATTGGCAAATGTGTCAATTTTTTAATCATAGGTACTGCATTCAAGTCTAATACATTTCTGTATGCTGTTTCATAAGTTCTGATTCCTCTTTCACAAAGAACTACATTTTCATTTCCGCCAGCCAAAATGTATTCTGCCGACATTAACCATTCTTCAATTGTTGCACTCAATCCTCTTTTTAACAGTACTGGAATATTTGTTTTCCCAACTTCTTTCAGCAAATCAAAATTTTGCATATTTCTCGCACCTAACTGAATCATATCAAGATGTGGACCAAATTCATGCAATTGAGCAATTGACATAACTTCGCATATTATTGGAAGTCCTGTTTCTTCTTTTGCTTTTTTCATCAATTCAATACCTTCCATCCCTAATCCTTGAAAGGCATAAGGCGACGTTCTAGGTTTAACAACTCCACCTCTTAAGATATTTGCTCCAGCAGCTTTTACAGCTTTTGCTGTATCAATAATTTGTTTTTCGTTTTCCACAGAACAAGGTCCTGCCATCATCACAAGGCTATTTCCCCCAATTTCTACATTTCCCACTTTTACAATAGTGTCTTCTGGTTTAAATTTTCTACTTGCTCTCTTATAAGGCTCTTGTACTCTTTGTACATCCAGCACATAATCTAGCGACTGGATATGTTTTATATCGATTGTGCTGATATCTCCAACTAATCCTAAAATTGAATATTCTTTGCCATTAATTAATTTAACACTCACATTATTCTCCGTTTCCAATCTATTTACTAAATTTTCCAAGATTTTTTCACTTATTCCACCGTCTACTTTAATAATCATCATTTTTTCTCCTATCTTATTTTTGATTTTTTATTTATAAAACTTTTTTTGAATAAATTTCAAACTATACCACAACTACAGCTTTTCCGTTATAAATTACCATAAAAACATCTCATTATCCGCTATTAACACTTCATATTCTACTTTTATGCTAACTATAAAATTTGCTAATTGTAGCTTTATTCTTAATTTTTTACAAAGCATATTCTCGTACACTTTAATATTTTCCTAAAATTTTTTGTAAACTTACTTCGCATTTTTAAATATATTTGCTTCAAAAATAACTTCTTCAAAGTTAATTCCTTTGTATTTCATAATTTTCTTGCTCTGAAACTCAAGTAACTATATTTTACCTTTTTTATGTATTTCCTAATTTTTTAACTAAATTTTTGTAAAAAAAAACTCTCTTAAAACAACTTTAGGAGAGGATAATATTTATACATAATATTTATTTCTACATTTTACGATACTTTAATAGTTTATTCACATAGTTAAAATTTATAAAATTTACTTAAATAAGTCAAAATTACAAAAATATTTTTAAATTATCAAGCAATTATTATACTTTAAACCTCTACATCCAGCAATTACACTTAATTAATCTCAAATCTTATATTTTTTCAAAATTACTTAAAATCAATTAACTATAAAATCTCTATTCTTTTGTAAATCCTTCAAATCTTCAACACTACTACTTTTTTAAACTACTAAATTACCTTTTAAAATTTTTATTTTTCAATAAATTTAATCTCCTACTATCCTGCTATCCTACTAATTATTTCATATATCATAACAAATATTAAATATATTGTCAACCATTAAAATTATATTAACAGAAAAATCAAGTTAAATAAAAAACAGAGAATAAGTTATCCCTGTTTTCAATATTTTCAAAATTATAAGTTGTATTTTTTCTTAAATTTATCAACTCTTCCAGTTTCATCAACAAATTTAGATTTTCCAGTATAGAATGGGTGAGAAGTTGAACTTGTTGCAACTTTTATTACTGGATATTCTTGCCCTTCAAAAGTTGTAGTTTCTTTAGAAGTTTTAGTTGATTTTCCTAAGAATTTTTCTCCGTTACTTGTATCTTCAAATACTACAAATCCGTATGATGGATGTAAATCTTTTTTCATAATTGCCTATGCTCCTTTCTATTTATAACTATGATTATTTTCAATATTTCATATAATAATACCATATTTTTCTTTAATTTTCAAGTCTCGATATTGTAAAAATTTAGAGGAAATATTAAGATCCTATTTTTCTATATTTTGAAAACATTCAATCACATCTTCAAGCATTTATATTACATTTTTTCAATTTTACAATTAATCGGCTCTTTTTTATTCATCCCAAAATAATTCATCTATTTTATTTTTTATCTCCATTATTTTACTAATTTCTGCCAAAACTTCCTTATTTTCTGGCAATATATCTTCATAAGGCAAACTTATCATTATATCATCCATTACTTTTTTGCTCCCAAATTTTTCAAAAAAGATATGAATATTTCCATCATCAAATAAATACTCCCCAAAAAATTTATCTTCTTCATATTTAAAATTCAAATTTTTATTGTTTCTTTTAAGATATTTCCTTATTTTAGGAAGAACTGTCTTTATTTCATCTCCCACTTTTATACTTTCCCGATTATTCAAGTACAATTTTTCCATACAAAAAGTCAAAGATTGATTCTCTGGTTTTTTAAGATTTTCAACAAAAAAATATAATGAATAGTATATTTTCAATCCTTTATATATCAAATCTATTGATATTGTTATTTTATCATCACTCAATTTCATTTCTACTTCTTCAGGTACAGAAAAAATTTTCATTATTTCCTTTAAAGATATTTTTTCTATCCCATTGATTCCATAAGTATTATTTAAAATATATTTTTGCTTTTCCATTAAAATTCTCTCCTATCAAACATTTTTTATTAATTATTTGTAAAAGTCTAAAACTTCTAATAAATACAATATTTTTATATTTTTATTTTTCTTACTTTTCTCTATCCTCTGCCAAAGAATCTTGACCTCTTATTATTATAAATAAAATACTTTTTTTTCGGAATTTTATAACTTTTACTTTTATATTAACTAACTTTTTTCAATGAGAAAATTCCAAATCTTACTATTTCGACATCTCCGCCAATATTATTCCTCCAGCCACAGATACATTCAGCGAGTTTATTTGGCCTTTCAAGTGTATTTTTACAATCTTGTCGCAATGTTCCTTTACTTTTTTACGCATTCCATTTCCTTCGCTTCCAAGTACAAGACATGCTTTTTCTGGGTAATTTTCCTCATAATAATAATTTTGCCCGTCAGCTTCTGCACCGTAAACTGTAAAACCATATTTTTTTAATTTGTCAATCGTATCAGAAATATTGGTAACTTTTACAATATCCACATGCTCAATTGCTCCTGTTGATGATTTTACAACTGTTTCTGTAACTTTTACACTATTTCTATCCTGAATAATAATACCATCCACTCCAAAGCACTCTGCACTTCTTATAATCGCCCCAAAGTTTCTTGGATCCTGAACCTGATCCAGCACAACTACTCTTGACTTTTCTTTTCTCAAAAGCTTTTCCAAAAACGCAGAAAAATCCACATAATAATCAAATTCCGAAACAAGTGCCACAACCCCTTGTGAATTTTCAGTCCGTCTATCAGTATAAAAAATCTTTATATTCCTTCTACTTGCCAAATTCAATATTTCCTTGATTGTTTCTTTCTTTATCTTCTTATAAATTTCCAGTTTCTCAATATTTTTATCTGATTTCAATACTTCAATTACTGGATTTATCCCTATTATCTTCTCCATGCTTTTCTCTCTCTCTTTCTATATTATCTATTAAAAATTTTTTTCTAGTATTAATTTCTATTTATTAAATTATTACTTTCAAATTATTTTGATTGCTATTTCCCTTTGTTTTGCAACAATGATTATATATATTCAAATAATCATAATAGCAAAAGTGCTACGCATTATCCCTGACTTATCTGAGTTTTTTTGAAATAAAAAATAAACAAAATTTGAATCTAAAAAATATCTGTTATAAATTTCCGAGATTTTAATTTTTCAGTAAAAGATAACTTGTTTGAACTTTTCTATCTTTCTTAAATTTATAATAACTTTATGAGGCTAAAATAACTTTTGTTAAAAGCGAGTTTTGTCTTTTGCTGTAAAATTAAAATTCGAAAAGCGGAGATGCAAGGGCATGGCGTCTGATGTCCTTGCTTAAAATAACCTCAAAAATAAAATTTTAAAAATAAAAATTATTAATAAAAACAATCTAAATTTAGAAAAAATAATTTTTCTCTTTTAAATATATTTTATACTAATTTAACCTCAAAATCAAATAAAAATATTTATCAATTTAATTAATATTAAAAAGGAATGCTCTTATAAAAAATTATAAAAAACATTCCTTAAATTATATTAATTTTTATTATTTAAATTATAACCAGTCACTTCTATACATTCTGTATTCAATTTCAGGAAAGATATTATCTCTACTTTCGATTTCATTTATCCATCCTTCATCTAATCTTCCGTTTTTGAAATCTTCATAAATTTTGAACAATCTATGGACATGATCACTTATTTTCTTGTGAGCATAACCAACCATTGTTCCTGTATACATTATAAATTCCCAGCAAGAAGTCTGTGCCATCAATAACTCTCTTGCGGCTTGATTCAATGCTCTGTATTCTAATTCGTTGTATGGTTCTCTTCCGTTTGCTAATTCTATCATTTTTTGTGCTGCTTTATGTAAATGTCTGTAGGCGTAATCATTTGAGCTATCTATCCAAACATCATAATAGCCGTTTGCTCCCCAGCTTGACATGCTTACGTCAACTATTTGATTTGTAGGATATAATTCTAAATATTTGTATGGTGTTATTGTAGAAAAATTAGATTCTGCTATTGCTCTGAATACCCATTCTAGGAATATTGGCCCTTCATACCACCAATGTCCGTATAGTTCGGCATCATAAGGTGACACTACAATAGGTTTTCTGTATTTCATTTTTGAAGCGAGATATTCTATTTGTTTTGAACGGTTGAAGACAAAGTTGTAGGCGTGTTCTTTTGCCCTTTCTGCTGCTGCCTGTGGATTATAAACAGCTTTATAGGTTCCTTTTTTATCTGTTATCGCATGGTATTTTATTCCAATGTTTCTTCTTACTCCATCGCTATGCAAATAAGGTTTTACAAGTTCATAATCCAGTTCGTAACCAGCATCCTTGTGAAATTCACGGTAAAGTACGTCTCCTGGATAACCTGATTCAGAACTCCAAACTTGCTCTGACGACTCTAAATCTCTTGCAAATGCAGCTACATAGTTTTTTGTGTAGACTGGTGAATAAATACCATAAACTGGACGTGGATTACTGTGCATAATTCCATGTGCATCCACTAAAAAGTATCTTATTCCATGTTTTTCAAGGAATTTATCCTGTCCTGGATAATAAGCACATTCAGCTAGCCAAATTCCTTTTGGATTTCTTCCAAAGTTTTTTATGTAATCTTTTTTTGCCATAAAAACTTGAGCATTTACTGCTTCAGGATAATCTTTCATTACTGGCAAAAATCCGTGCGTTGCTGTAACTGGAATAATTTCAAGATTTCCTTGATTTTGAAATTTTCTAAATGCTCCTACCAAATCTCTATTGTATTTTTCTTCAAACACTTTCTTTGCTCTTGTATTAAACCATAGATTGTGTTTTGCAACATTTAGCATATCGGGATATGGACTCAGTCTTTCCACTTCTTTTTCACAAAATTCAATCAATTTGTCTATATGACGAATATATCTTTCTCTTAATAACTCATCATTTAACATATTTACAAGTGTTCCAGACATTGTGATTGTTATATTCCAAGGAATATTATCCCTTGTCAAGCTTTCAAACATTTCTAGTAGAGGAACGTATGTTTCTGTAATTGCTTCATATAACCAATCTTCTTCCAAAAATTCTTTATACTCTGGATGTCTTACATATGGCAAATGCGCATGCAAAACAAGACTAAAATATCCATTCATAATTCTTCCTCCATACGTCTAAAATTCTTATATATTATATTTATACCATACTTTCTGTAAATTTCAAAATTTTTTTATAGAAAGTTTACTGATATTTTAAGTTTTCTTTTTTTATTATAATTTACATTTTATATTTTAATTTTTAACCTTTAACAAAATTTTCTAATGTATATTTATTTTATTTCATCAGCTGTATAATTAAAAAAATCAAAATATTAATAGTATATTTTATAAAAAAAATTCTATATATTTATTTATTTTTTTAGTTTTAATTTATAATACTATTAATCTTTTTTTATTTTTGTATATAAAAATATTTAAAGTATCGTATTCAATTTTAATATTATTAAAAATATTCTTCTCAAAAATAATAAAAACTCATCAGATAAATTCAGATAACGGTCAAAAAGTAACAATATTTTGACTATTAAAAATCAATAACAACATAGTCATACTGCCAAAACATTCAAATTTCAATTTATCATTATTATCATCTATTGTTTACGAAAGTATCATTTCTCGACAGTCAATTATATCAAAAAAAGACCCATTCGATAAAGAATAGTACCTTTTTTATATTTTTAATTTTACACTAACTTGAGTAGTGTTTACACAAAATAAAAAACTTTTTTAATCAGATTCCCTTATATTATAAATTCTTAACAAAAAACTTTTAATTTCCCACTTATAAACTCAATTGTTACATCTATGTTTTCCCCTTCTTCTCCATCAATGCTTACGTCAATTTCTTCAGAAACTTTTTTTATTTTACATTTTTTGGCTTGTAAAGTTCGGATGTAATCGTTGTTTGTTAGGTTGCTGTTCATTAAGTCTATTAGGATTTTTGGAATATCCAGCGGGTTGTCAATGTTTTTTACAATTAGAATATCCATAAATCCGTCATTCATACTGGCTTCATCAATTACATTTTCAAATCCTCCAACACTTTTCCCATTCAGAATTGCATATAAAATAGCCTTTTCCTTCACTTTCTCATTTCCATCCAACACAATATCCAAGTCAAAAGTCTTTATATTTGTAAGTTCTCCAAGTCCATTTATGTAATAGGCAATTTTTCCAAATGTTTTTTTCAACGTTTTGTCTGTATTGTAGGAAATTTTGGTAAATAGTCCGCCAGCATACGATGACAAGAACACAGTTTTTCCATTGATTAACCCAAAATCAATGTTTTTGGCAGTTTTATCTGTAATTTTTTCTATCCAGTTCTCAATGTTTTCTTCGATTTTCAATGCTTTCGCAAAGTCGTTTGATGTTCCTGTCGGAAATATTGCAACTTCTGGAAATTCAATATTTTTAGAATAAAGTTCGCTTAAACAACGGCTTAATGTTCCATCTCCACCTGATAAAATCAAAATATCATATTTTTCATTTTTTAAAATTTCTGTAAACAGGTCATAATCCTTATTTATACTATAAAGTGTCAATGTAATCCCTTTTTCCAGCAGTTTTGTCGTGATTAAATCAAAATTGCTTAAAATTATATTGGCATTTCCAGATTTTGGATTGTAAACCAAAATAGCCTTTTTTAGTTTTTCCATATTTCCTCCTATTTTTTAAATTCATTATTTCAAAGTGTTTATAAAATCTGACTAATATTATATTTCTTAATTTTATTTTTTTTATTCTTGTTACATATATATTGTTTTACAACACTTTTTTTCTCGAATTTTTTTAACAACAAATCAAGATTTTTTGCTAATCAAATATCTGTATCATTATTTACTTTTACAAAATCTCATTAACCGAATAATCAGAATAAATCTTTTCTCCATCAGTAAGCAACTTTTTCAATTTCATTTTTTCTTCAATCGGTAAATATTCTACAAAAATATTTTTTGCATTTTTTCTCTCCTTCTTCGTTGAATTTTCTAAAAATATTATATTTTCTGGCACTTCAATTTTCGTATCTATCTCTTCAATATTATTTCTGTCCAAATCATCTGTTTTTATCATAAAATCTTTAGAATTTATTATTACGCAAAATCTTTTCTCCACTTCCTGTTTTTCATCTTCACTTAACTTTTCTGTATTTTCCTGCTGTTTTTCCACAATACTCTCGGAGTTTTCCACATTTTCATTATTTTTAAACTCTATTTTTTCAATTTTCTTGTATTCCAGCTGTTTTGGTTCTTCATTAACTTCAAGATTTTGGCTATTTTCCTTAATTTCATAACTAATTTCGTTTTGCATTGAAAAATCTGTTTTTATAATATTTTCCAATCGTTCTATATCTTTATAATTATAAAACAATGTAAATGGATAGCCGTTTTCAGAATATTCTTCATTTATATCAAAATATGATTTTATAAAATTGTTAAAAGCTGACTTTTTATCTGAACTTATCACAATCTGACTTTTTTTATCAGTTATTTTTTTATAATAAATTCCAACTGTCAGCAAAAAATTTTCAAAATTTGACATTTTGTATTTATATTTTTCATTTTCATCAAAAATATTTTTTATAATCAAGCTTTTATTTTTCTTAAAAAACTGTGCCAGCAATTCTTTAGTCTGTGAATTATACTCCATTTTCCCAATCAAAAATTCTTTTATCTTCTTAAAAATGCCAATTTGTGTGTGATCGTAACATTTAAAATTATAATCTCTTTTTATCAGTATATTTACAATATTATGATTTGAAGCCTGCTTCACATCCTCCATTTTCACAGTAAAATTCCAGTTATAATACTGATTTAAAAGTATTAACAAGTTGGAAACACTGTAATCAAGCCGTCCAATGAACTTTCTTCCTTGAAAAAGCGAAACCTGATTAAATTCCATTTTCATTGTAATTTTCTTTTCCGTTTCCAGCTCAATATTCGTATAAAATACAGACTTCATCGGGAAAGATGTGTTAAAAAGCGAATGATAATAAGATAAAGTATCGTCCTTCAACTGTGACACTTTCACATCCTCAACATACACTTTCGTATAATATCTGTCCTGAAACATTTCCGTCTTTAATTTATAAACAATATCGTAAAACAAATTCTCATTCAGTTCTTTAAAATACTCGCCAGAATTAAACCAGACAGCATTTTTATTAAAAAATCCTTTTTGCTTTATGTCAAACATTATATGGTTTTTATTTTCTCCAATAAATTTTATATTTTCAAAAAGTACGTTATTGGTTCTGAACGTCGGCATTGGATTTCCAAAGCCAAATGGTTTTAAAAGTTCTATTATTTGGAAAAATTCGTACGAAACCTTTTGAATGGGGATTTGCTTATCAATTTCTATTATTTTTACAAAATCCTCTTCTTTCAGTTTTGTTTTTGCAAATTTATTTATTTTTTTCCTAAATAATTCCAAATTTTTTATTCCAATCGTAAATCCAGCTGCTCCAGAATGTCCCCCAAACTTCACAAAAAGTTCAGGCATTGACTGCAACGCCTCTAAAATATTAAAATTCCCAATGCTTCGGCACGATCCAACTGCTATTCCTTCATCTTCCTTCACTTCAATGATAATCGCAGGCTTGTAATATTTATCTACAATTTTGGAAGCCGCTATACCAATTACACCGTGATGATATTCAGGCGAATAGTCTACAATCACATAATCTTCCTTCAAATCGCTTTCTTCAATGTGTTTTTCCACTTTTTCCACAATTTCATTCTGCAATTCTTTACGTTCAAAATTTTTATTAATCAATTCCTTTACGATTATCTCAATTTCTCTATCATTATCTGAAATTAGTAATTTTACTACCATTTTTGCATCTTTAAGCCTTCCAGCCGCATTAAAGACAGGTGCTATGATAAAGCCCACATCATACGAATTATACTCAGTTTTCTCATTAAAATCTGAATTTTGCGTACTAAACAATTTATACAGTAAAAATCTAAGCCCCTTATTTTTAGAACGGCTAAGCTGCTCCAGCCCAAACTTAGTCAAAATTCTGTTTTCTTCCACCAGTGGCACAATATCCGCAACTGTACCAATTGCTACTAAATCGAGATATTTATATGCTTTCACTTTTTTTCCAATTCTTTCGTACAGACAAAGAATTACCATAAAAATAGTCCCTACTCCCGCTAGAAATTCAAAGGAAAATTCATTTTCAGGACGTTTCGGGTTCACAACCGTGATAGCATCTGGAACTTTGTCCCCATTTAAATTATGGTGATCAGTAATAATTATCGGTAAATTTATAGAATTTGCAAACTCCACTTCAGGAAACGCTGTAATTCCACAATCCACAGTAATTACCAAATCTGCCCCAGATTCTTTTATTTTTTTCAATGCTTCATTATTCAATCCATACCCTTCATCTCGAATTGGAATATAATAATTCACATTTTCTGCCCCAAGCTCCTTTAATGCCATATACAAAATAGATGTCGAAGTAATTCCATCCACATCATAATCCCCGTATATCCAAATATTTTTTTGTTCCTTTATCGCCTTTTCAATTTCCAAAACTGTCTTTTCCATATCCTGCAGTCCATAAGGATTCTGAATGTTTTCAAGTTTTGGATTCAAAAACTCCCTTATTTCCTTGTCTGTCGTTATACCACGTGAATAAAGTATTTTCAAAATATCATTATCAATTACCGAACTTAAATTCGTATTTTCAAAATTCTGTTTTTCAGTCTTACTTTTTTTCAATTTTTTTGTTTTTTCATCATTTTTCTGCTTATTGTCTCTTTCAATATATTCCCTCTCCTGTCGTGGATTAGGAATAATTTTTGTAGCCCATTTCGTATTTCTCATAGTTTTTTCCCCTCTTAATAAACTTTTTTGTAACTCTCCCCTTAAATATATAAATAAAAAAATAATTATTAACCTAAATAAACTAAAATAAATTATTTAAATATCTACATAATTTTACCACATTTTTTTATCAAAATAAATGCCAGCTATTCTAATTTTTTTCTAAAAAATAAGAAAAACCCCTAAAATAAAGGGGAATTTCTTTTTATGAAAAATAAATTTTATTTTAATTTAATTTTATTCTTCTGTTGAATAATCCATTGCTGCCATTCGTTTATAGTAGTTCCAGTTGTCTTTGGCATTTTTCAAGTTTGCTTCAAGTAATTCTTTAGCTTTTTCAGGAAATTCTGCGGCTAGGGTTGCGTATCTTCGTTCTCCTAATAGGAAATCTTCATATTTGTCCCAAGCGGGATTTCGTGTATCTAACTGCAGTGGATTTTTCCCTTTTTCAGCGAGCCTTGGATCATATCTGAAAATTGGCCAGTATCCTACTTCTGTTGCAAGTTTTTCTTCTGTCTGGAATTTACCCATTCCAGCTTTTATTCCATGCTCTATACAAGGTGAATAAGCAATTATTATTGATGGTCCTGGATAAGACTCTGCTTCTCTTATTGCTTTTAGTGTCTGATTTTGATTTGCACCCATTGAAACTTTTGCTACATAGATATTTCCATAAGTCATAAGTATTGCAGCCAAATCCTTTTTCTTAGTTGGCTTTCCAGAAGCAGAAAATTTTGCTACTGCTCCTGCTTTTGATGCTTTTGAAGCCTGTCCTCCTGTATTTGAGTAAACTTCAGTGTCAAGTACAAGCATATTGACATCATCTCCAGAAGCCAATACGTGGTCAAGTCCACCAAATCCAATATCATAAGCCCATCCATCTCCTCCAAACATCCAGATAGATTTTTTGATTAGATATTGTTTTAGTTCCAATATTTCAGCTATGTTGTTTTTTACTTTCTCATTTGGATTCTTAGACTTTTCCTTTTCCATCAAAGTTACTAGTTCATCACGTATTTCCGTAGTCTTGTCTCCATCATAAAAGTTATCTGCAAATAAAGTAAATAAATCAGAAAGTTCTGTTGAAACATCAGCCTTTATTTCTTCCATTCTTTTTAAAATTCTAAGTCGAATTGTATTTACAGCCTGAAACATTCCATACCCATATTCAGCATTATCTTCAAATAGTGAAGAGGCCCATGCAGGCCCACAGCCACTTTCAGCAGTTGTATAAGGTGAAGATGGTGCAGAAGCTCCATAAATTGAAGAACATCCTGTAGCATTTGCCACAATCATACGTTCCCCAAATAACTGTGTTACCAATTTGATATAAGGTGTTTCTCCACAACCTGCACACGCTCCAGAAAATTCAAATAGAGGTTTTGCAAATTGTGAGCCTTTTACAGTATTTTTTCCTAAAATCTTATCTTTGTATGAAACATTGTTAAACAAGTAATCTGTGTATTCAATTTCATTTCTTTCAATTTGAGACTGAGTAGATTTCATAACAATGGCTTTTCCACGTGGTGCAGGACAAACATCTACACAGGCACTACATCCTGTACAGTCCAGAGGCGATACCTGAATCTTATATTCAAGTCCATCCATTCCTCTACCAAGAGCTTTTATCGTAGGCATTCCTTCTGGTGCCTTTTTCATTTCTTCTTCATCAAGCAGAAACGGACGTATTACAGCGTGAGGACATACATACGCACATTGATTACATTGGATACACATGTCTGGTTGCCATTCCGGCACTTCATCAGCGATTCCTCTTTTTTCATAATGTGCTGTTCCATGCTGGAAGCTTCCATCTACCATTCCATTTTCTATAATTGAGGAAACTGGTAATTCATTACCTTTCATATGGTTAATCGGATCTGCAATCTTTTTGATAAATTCAGGTTTTGCAGCTTCAATAATTTGCTCATTGACTTCAAGGTCTGCCCATTCTGGCAATACTTCAACTTCTTCCAGACCGTCAATTCCCCTATCAATAGCATTCCAGTTTTGTTGAACAATATCCTGTCCTTTTCTTCCGTAACTTTTTTCTGCATACTCTTTCATGTATTCCTTTGCTTCTTCATGAGGAATTACTTCTGAAAGATAGAAAAAGGCTGATTGCATAATAGTGTTTGTTCTATTTCCTAATCCAATTTCTTTAGCTAATTTTGTAGCATTTATAATGAAAAATTTGATTTTTTTTCTAGCTAGTTCCCTTTTTATCTCATTCGGAATACTTGGAATCAATTTTTCCTTTTCCCAGATTGTATTTAAGAGGAATATCCCTCCTTCTTTCAATCCAGAAATCATATCATATTTCCCAAGATATGCAGGTGCCGAACAGGCTACAAAATTAGGTCTTGTAACCAAGTAAGTTGAGCGAATTGGATTTTTACTGAATCTCAAATGAGATCTTGTCACTCCTCCAGCTTTTTTTGAATCGTACGCAAAATATCCCTGTGCATACAAATCTGTCTTATCTCCAATAATTTTTATCGAATTTTTATTTGCTCCAACTGTTCCATCTGAACCAAGCCCAAAGAACAGACATTCTTTTACATCTTCATTTCCAGTAAACACTTCATCTTCAAGCGCAAGAGATGTAAACGTTACATCATCAATAATTCCAATTGTAAAATTATTTTTAGGCTCTTTTTGTGCAATATTCTTGAACACTGCTATAATTTGCTCTGGCGTTGTATCCTTTGATGACAGTCCATATCTTCCACCAACAATTTCAGGTGCATTTTCACGTCCATAGTAAAGTGCCTTTACATCCATATATAATGGCTCACCCAATGCTCCAGGCTCTTTTGTCCTGTCAAGCACAGCAATCTTTTTCACACTTTTTGGCATTGCATCAAAAAAATACTTGCTGGAGAAAGGACGATACAAATGAACATTCAGTACACCTACATTTTCCCCATTTTTATTCAGATAATCCACAACTTCCTTTATTGTTTCATTTACAGACCCCATTGCAATAATAACTCTTTCAGCAGTTTCTGATCCATAATAAACAAAAGGTGCATAGTTCCGTCCTGTCTTTTCGCTAATTTTTTTCATATAGTCATTTACAATATCAGGTACAGCTTCATAAAATTTATTTTGGGCTTCTCTTGCCTGAAAATAAATATCGTCATTCTGAGCTGTTCCCCTTGTTACAGGATTTTCTGGATTCAATGCTCTTTCCCTAAATTCCTGAACAGCTTTTTTATCAAGCAGGCTTTCAAGAAACTCATAATCCATAACCTCTATTTTATTTATCTCATGCGAAGTCCTAAATCCATCAAAAAAATGCATTACCGGCACTCTCGACTTAATTGCTGCCAAATGTGCAATTCCAGCAAGATCCATAACTTCCTGAACTGAACTTGTCGCAAGCATAGTCCATCCTGTCATTCTAGCCGAGTAAATATCCTGATGATCTCCAAATATTGATAACGCCTGTGTAGAAATAGCTCTTGCCGCCACGTGCATTACACCTGGAAGCAATTCCCCAGCTATTTTATACATATTAGGTATTTTTAATAGTAATCCTTGAGAAGCAGTAAACGTAGTGGTCAAAGCTCCAGTTTGTAATGATCCGTGTACAATTCCTGCAGCTCCAGCCTCTGATTGCATTTCCACAACCTTTACTGGCATTCCAAATAAATTTTCCTTTCCGTATGATGCCCATTGATCTACAAGCTCTGACATAGTTGATGACGGAGTAATCGGATAAATTCCAGCAACTTCCGTAAATGCGTAAGCTATGTGAGCTGCAGCTTGGTTACCATCCATTGTTTTCATATTTTTTGTCATTTTTCCCTCCAAATTAAGAAACTTTATAACTTTTTCATTTTTTGTTTCATTATAAAATTTCAATTACATATATATAATTATATATTTTCTAGTCCAATTTTGCAATTATTTTTTAACTTTTCTTTTTATTTTTATGAATCAAGTCATTGTTAGTAAAGTTTTTCTCTTTTATTTTCGCAGGATTACTCATTACCAGCAAAAAATACTCCTATGGACTAGTTTGTACTAAACTATGTTTAAAAATGAAAATTGTATTTTTATTATTTTGAAATAGTAGGTTTTTATCCTTTGTCGGAAAAGTTTGTAATAATTTCGTTATTTAAATGGTCTTTAATATTAAAAAGAAATTTCATTTCTAAAAAATTACAATTATTTTTAGTTTAACTATAATTAGTTAATAGTTTTAGATTAAACACTATTGAAAAGGAATACTGTATTTTAGAAAAAATAAATCCATGCGAAAAAAGTTTGCTTATTTATAAAATTTAGTATATAATATACTAAAAACAAAAAATAAATTTTGAGGTGATTATAAAAATGAAAAAACTAACATTATTTTTTATGACATTGCTTTTATTTAATGTGTCATTTGCAAAGGAAAAAATTGATACTACTTTTACATTTCGAGATTTTTCTCCAACATCAGCGAGTATTGTAAGAGTTACTCCAAAAACAAAAATTGAAAATAAATCAAGAATTTCATATCCTGTATTTGCTGGTAGAAATTCTACTGTTACTAAAAATATGAATACAAATGTAACAAGATTTATCTCTGATTATAAATCTACAAAACATATTTCTTATAATGTTTCTTACGATGTAACAGCAAACAACAGTTCATTTGTAAGTATTTTATTTACAATTGAATTAACAGACAACGATACAGGACAAAAAGCAAAACTTCACAATGCAATGACATTCAACTTAAAAAATGGAAAAGTTTTACAGCTTAAAGACCTATTTGCCGATGGATTTGAATCTTCTCTATCAAGTGCAATTAATAATAAATTTAAACAGTTTGGTCTTCCTCAAGTTGATAAATTTGATGCAATTGTAAAACAGCAAAATTTCTACATGGAAAATGATTCTATTATCTTTATTTACAATAAAGGTGAAGCTTCTAATTTTGCTGATGGGGAAGTATTTATTCCATTCTTATTGACAGATTTAATAGGAATCTTAAAATAATTTTAAACTAAATATATTAATTAAAAAATACACTAAAAAATAAATTTTACTTTATTAATAGTGTATTTTTTTATTTACTTTGTAGCTTTTTCTATTAAAATTTCACGTTTGTAAGTATCCATACTGGCTTTTGCTCCAATTGGCACGGTAATAAATGGTCTTACGTGTCCAGATTTGAAATTTTTTACAATCGGAACATTTAATTTCCCAAAGTTATCATAAAAAACTTCATCAATAGTCATATCTGTTGGATCTGACTGTTTAGGATTCTTAAAATCTCCTAATATGATTCCCTGTAATTTATCAAATTTTCCAGCCAGTTTTAATTGTTTCAACATTCTGTCCACACGATAGCTTGCTTCGTTTGTTTCTTCTAGAAATAATATTTTCCCATCTGTATTAATTTCGTGGTCTGTTCCAAGTGTAGCAACTACTAATGACAAATTTCCACCAGTAATCCTTCCGCTTCCACGTCCAGTTTTCATGATTGAATAAGTATCATCAAAACCTAACAAATTATACGACTCATTACTTGTAAAAGCTTTATTAAAGGCATTTTCTGTAACTGGCGGAATATTTTTCAAATTATCTGCCATAGGTCCGTGAAATGTCACAAGCCCAGTTTTTTCATTAATTGCGAGTAATAAAGTTGTATTATCGCTAAATCCTGAAATAATTTTAGGATTTTTCTTGATTACGTCATAATTTAATTTATCTACAATTCTAATTCCGCCATATCCGCCACGTACAGCAAAAATAGCATTAATCTTAGGATTTGCAAACATATCATTTATATCTTTTGCTCTTACATCGTCAGTTCCTCCAAATCCGTACCATCTTGATGAAAATGACTGTCCATATACAACATTAAATCCTCTGCTTGTCAAATATTCTATTTCTGCGTAACTATTTTCGTTAGTATAGTTTGCAGGTGCTATTAAACCAATTGTATCGCCTGGTTTTAGTCCTTTTGGAATTATAATTTCATTTACTGTATTATTTTTTGAACTCTGAGAATCTACAACATTTTTTATTTTTGTACTTACGCCTGAACTACTTCTTGTTGTATTGTATGCGGCATTTAATGTTAAACTAGTTGTTAATAGTCCTAATAGTAACAATTTTTTATTTATTTTTATTGTTCTCACTTCCTTTTATAAATTTGATTTTTAATAAATTTTCCAAAAAAATAGGCAATTTATCTTAATATTCACAATTAAGATGCCTTGCCTAATTATACCAAATAATTTTATAGTTTACAATTTTTTATTTAACTTATTTCTTCATCGCTTGAACTTGTTTTAAAACTTCTGCTGCCCCACTTACCTTGTTATTTACAGCTTCTTGTAAAATTTTAACTGCTTCAGCTTTTTTTCCTTGTCCTGCGTAAACTTGTCCCAAAACAACTTTTGCAGTGTTGTCCTTGTCTTCAGTTATAGCTTTTTGTAAATATTTTTCAGCTAACGCTCCTGCTCCAACTCCTCCGAAATAAGTTCCAATTTGTCTGTTTGTAACTTTAGCTGATTTTAATTGACTATAAATTGAATTTAATTTTGCAGTATTGTTTTGCACTTCATAAATTCCTAACAATAAAATTTTTGCACTTGTATTCTTAGGTTCTGCAGCTACAGTTTTTGCTAAATATTCCTCAGCTTTTGCAGGATTATTTTGCTGCAGGTAGAAAGTACCTAACATTCCTAAGATTTGTCCATTTTTACCTTGTGAAGCTGTATTCATTTCTAATAAATATTTTTCAGCTTGTGCTGGATTCTTTTCATTCATAGCAATTTCAGCTAGCAAGATTCCTGCTCCATTTACACGATCTTTCGCTCCAGTGTATGCTTTTTGTAAATATGATTTAGCTTGTGCATTGTTATTTTTTGTTAAATAATATTGTCCAATGTTGTAATTTACTTCAGCTACAAAATCTTTATTTGAAGATTGTACTGCTTTATTGTATCTTGCTGTTCCTTTTGATTGTTCGTTATTATCAAAATAGAAGATAATTAAGCTTGATACTATGTCAGCATTACTTCCACCAGATTTTTCATCTGTCCAAAGAATATATTTTTCAGCTTCAGCTTTATTTTTTTGTTGAATTCCCACTAAGTAAAGTAATCTTGCAGCTTCAATAGCTTCTGCATTTGTAGATTTTCCATTTCCCCAAGCAGCTTGTAAATAAGGTTTTGCTTGAGCTACTTTATTTTCTTGCAAATAATATGCCCCTAATTCAAGATTAGCTTTTTGTGCATAAGCAGCATCTGTTCCTTTAGCAACTCCTTCCAATACCTTTACTGCTTCAGCTACTTTTTTCTCTCCTGCTAGTTTTACTGCTTTTTCATAATCTGATTTTCCATCAGCAAATGAAATTGCCCCTGTTACTAAAATAGCTCCTATTAGTAATATTTTTTTCATTTTTCCTCCTAAATAATTTGAATTTATCCTTTTATTTAAATGTACACATTTATTTCACAAACTTATTTTATCATTTTTAAATTTGATTTTACTTATAAAGTTGCGTAAATAATTCTAAGAATTGCTTTTTTATTCGTCTTTTTATAAAAAAGTACTAAATATTTCTCAAAGCATCAACTAATTCTGTTTTTGAAGCAGTCTTTGCATCTACACCTTTTATGATTCTAGCAGGCGTTCCAGCTACAACAACACCTTCTGGCACGTTTTCTGTAACAATCGCTCCAGCTGCAACAACCGAACCTTTTCCTACTCTTACACCTTCCAGTACAACAGCATTCGCTCCAATAACTACATCGTCTTCAATAACTACTGGATCTGCCGAAGGTGGCTCAATAACTCCTGCAAGTACAGCTCCTGCACCAATGTGACAATTTTTACCAACTTTTGCACGTCCACCAAGTACAACGTTCATATCAATCATTGTTCCTTCACCAATCTCAGCACCGATATTTATAACAGCTCCCATCATTATAACAGCTCTGTCTCCAATGGTTACTTTATCACGAATAAACACTCCTGGCTCAATTCTTGCATTAATATTTTTAATATCAAGCATAGGAACACCAGAATTTCTTCTATCATTTTTCAGATAATAATTATTAAGATTATTTTCACTAATAATTTTTTCAATTTCTTCCCAATCTCCAAAAACTATCTTTAAGCCTTCTTTTCCTATTACTTTACAAGAATAAGCATTTTTTATGTCTTCATCTGTATAAAGTTCCACAGGTGTGGTCTTCTTGGCATCAGCAATATATTGAATAATCGCCTTTGATTTTTCCAATTCAGTCATTCTACTCCTCCAGTTTTATTTTTACATATTATGATTTTTTAATCATTGTATTTTTCGTATTTTAGCATTTTTTTCTGATTTTTACAACTGTAATTTGTTTTTTTAACTTTTTATTTTGATTAAACATAATTCGTTTTCAATATATAAATAACGGAATTTAAATTTTATATTAAACATTTGTTTCCGATAATATTTTAAAAATATACTCAAACCTATTTAAAATTAAACTACTAAAAATTATATTGATTTAGGGTTTGAGTAAAATAGTCATAGCCTTTTGAGTTTAGTTTTAAAGCAGTTTTACTATATAATAGGTATATTTTTTTACTATTGATTATTTTCTAAAAAATTATAATCTTTTTTGAAATAGAAATAAATTGACAAGAATAGATAAAAAATGTTACTATAAATTCAGGTTTTGGAGTTAATCGCTTGAAAATTTATTTTTAAGAGGAAAGTCTGGACTTTGCAGGGCAAGGGAGGCAGCTAACGGCTGCTGGGAGAAATCTTAAGGAAAGTGCCACAGAAAAGAAACCGCCTGTCTTTTTCAGGTAAGGGTGAAAAGGTAGTGTAAGAGACTACCAGTAGTTTAAGAGATTAAATTAGCTAGGTAAACCCCTCCCAAAGCAAGAGCAAGCAGAAAGTTATTAAGAGGCGGCCCGTCTTGACTTGATTGGTAGCTCGCTAAAATCCATAAGCAATTATTGATTTAGATAAATGATTAACAAATACAGAATCCGGCTTATACCAAGGCCTACCTAGACTCAGAAATTTTCTGAGTTTTTCTTTTTTATAAATACATTAAATACATTCAAACTTACAGCAATTTTATTCCAAATAATGAATTTATAGTAAAACTAGTTTAAAATAGAACTCAAAAATTATGACTATTTTACTCAAACCCTAAATTATATAATTTCTATCAGTTCAATTTTAAATAGGTTCGAGTATATTACAAACTTTTCCAATGAAGAATGAAAACCAATTTTTCTAAAAATATAACCTTTAAATAATAAATTAACCAACTTTTATTTCCTCAAGTCTTTTCATACCCTAATCTTTCGACATTTACGTAAACGTCTTGACAAACTTTAAAATAAATTATATAATATGGCAACATAGTAAAACAACTTTAAAATTGGATATAACTTATAATTAAATTGCTTAAATCACAAGTTTATTTATTATAATAATAATCCAATTTTGAAGTGGTTAAACCATTAAATTTATTATAAAAAACAAAAATTTATTTGAAAGGAAATAATTAAAACAGTGAGTTATAATTTTACAGATTTTTTAAAGAAAAAAAATGAAAAAAATTTAAACGAAATGACAAATCAAGAAATTTATTACAAATTACTGGAATATGTTAAAGAAAGAGCAGATGAAAAAACACCTAATAAATCTAAAAAGAAAATATACTATATTTCTGCAGAGTTCTTAATCGGAAAATTATTATCAAATAATTTGATTAATTTGGGAATTTACAAAGAAGTAAGGGAAGAATTGAAGGCAGCAGGAAAAAACTTGAGCCATATCGAAGAAATAGAAGTGGAACCTTCATTAGGAAATGGTGGACTTGGAAGACTTGCTTCGTGCTTTGTTGATTCAATGTCAACTTTAGGAATCAATGGAGAAGGAGTTGGACTTAACTATCACTGCGGACTATTTAAGCAAATTTTTAAAAACAATGAACAAACAGCTGAACCAAACTACTGGATAGAAGATCAAAGCTGGTTAAGAGATACAAATATTGGATATGAAGTGAAATTCAAAAACTTCAGTTTACATTCAAAATTAAAAAGAATTGATATTTTAGGATATGAAAAAGATACAAAAAATTATTTGAATTTGTTTGATATTGAAAGCATTGACTACAATTTGATAAAAAATGGAATATCATTCGATGAAGAAAATATTGAAAAAAATCTAACATTATTCCTATATCCTGACGACAGTACAAAAAAAGGGGAATTGTTACGTATTTATCAACAATATTTCATGGTGTCAAATGCAGCAAGATTGATTATTGCTGAAGCAACTGAAAAAGGAAGCAACATTCACGATTTAGCAGACTATGCATTTGTTCAAATTAACGATACGCATCCAAGTATGGTAATTCCTGAATTAATTCGTATTATGACAGAAGAGCATAATATTTCTTTTGAAGAAGCAACAGAAATTGTAACAAAAATGACAGGATACACAAATCACACAATTTTAGCAGAAGCATTGGAAAAATGGCCTCTAGACTACTTAGAAGAAGTTGTGCCGAACATTGTTGAAATTATAAAAAAATTGGATAAAGTCATAAAAGCTAAATATTCAGATGAAAAAGTACAAATTATAGATAATCAAAACAGAGTTCACATGGCAAATATGGATATTCATTTTTCTTCAAGTGTAAACGGAGTTGCTTATTTGCATACTGAAATCTTGAAAAATAGTGAACTTAAAGAATTTTATGAAATTTATCCAAACAAATTTAACAACAAAACAAATGGTATCACATTCAGAAGATGGCTTGAAAGCTGTAACGAAGACTTGGCAGACTATTTGAAAGAATTAATTGGTACAGGATATTTAACAGATGCTGAAAATCTAAAAGAACTTTTAAAATATGTTGATGATAAAAATGTTTATGAAAAATTATCACAAATTAAACACGAAAATAAAATTAAATTGAAAAAATATTTACAACATACACAAGGAATCGTTATTGACGAAAACAGTATCATTGATACTCAAATTAAGAGATTCCACGAATATAAACGTCAACAAATGAACGCTTTGTATGTAATTAAAAAATATTTAGACATTAAAAATGGAAAATTACCAGAAAGAAAGATAACAGTATTATTTGGTGGAAAAGCTGCACCAGCCTACATCATTGCTCAAGACATAATCCACTTAATACTTTGTCTATCAGAAATAATAAACAATGATTCAGAAGTAAACAAATACTTAAATGTTTACCTAGTTGAAAACTATAATGTAGGATTAGCTGAAAAAATTATTCCAGCAACAGATATTTCTGAGCAAATCTCGCTTGCTTCAAAAGAAGCCAGTGGAACTGGAAATATGAAATTTATGCTAAATGGAGCATTGACTCTTGGAACAATGGATGGAGCTAATGTGGAAATTCACGATCTTGTAGGCGATGAAAATATCTATATTTTTGGAAAAAATAGTGATGATATAATCAAATTATACGAAACATCAGGTTATGTTTCAAAAGATTACTACAAGCAAGATGGTATAAAAGAAGTAGTTGATTTCATAACTTCAGACAAATTATTAAAAGTAGGAAATAAAGAAAGATTAGAAAGACTTCAAAATGAATTAATAAACAAAGACTGGTTTATGACATTAATCGACTTTGAAGATTACTACAACACAAAAGAAAGAATGTTTAAAGACTATGAAAATAAAGACTTGTGGTACAAAAAAGTAATAAACAACATAGCAAAAGCAGGATTCTTCTCATCAGATAGAACAATCGCACAATATGAAAATGAAATTTGGAAAACTAAAGGAACTAAATAAATTTAACTAAATAAATTTTATAAAGCAGGGATTAAATTCTTAACTCCCTGTTTTTTTTAGTTCATGTTAAATTCCGTTTAAATAAAGAATTCATTACAAACTTTTCTAATAATGAATATTAACCTAGTATTTTTAATTAATTATAAGATATAATTTTCATCTTTTAAATAGAGCCTAGTATATAGTAAAACTA
Source organism: Leptotrichia hongkongensis (assembly GCF_041538065.1). Lineage (NCBI taxonomy): Bacteria > Fusobacteriati > Fusobacteriota > Fusobacteriia > Fusobacteriales > Leptotrichiaceae > Leptotrichia > Leptotrichia hongkongensis. The sequence continues at coordinate 135,538 of NZ_JBGORW010000008.1, forward strand.
GTTTAAAACAGAACTCAAAAATTATGACTATTTTACTCAAACCCTAAATTATATAATTTCTATCAGTTCAATTTTAAATGGGTTCGAGTATAAAATAAAAAAGGTAAAAAGTTGAATAATTATGAATTAGTTATTGAACAATCTCATTAAAAAAATTTACTCCTATTTTTAAAAGGATATTAGTATTAGACAAAAAAAATATTCTAATCAGCTACGACTAGAATATTTTTATATTTACTCTTTTTTTTAAACTTTTAATTTTCAAATTTACTAAAAAATCTTTTTATTTTATCTTTAAATGAATGTGCTTTTTTGTAATTTTTCTTATTGTCAAGTGAGCCGTCAAATTCACGTAAGATTTCTTTTTGTTTGTCAGTAAGATTTGTTGGTGTTTCCACTTTTATTTCTACAATTTCATCTCCTCTATTTTCACTTCGGCCATATTTAATTCCTTCATTTCTCAATCTGAATGTTTTTCCATTTTGAGTTCCTTCAGGAATTACTATTTTTTTCTTGCCGTTAAGTGTAGGCACTTCCACTTCTCCACCTAAAATAGCTGTTGTCATTTTTAAAGGCACTTCACAACGAATATCATACTCACTTATTCTTTCAAAAATATCATGTTTTGCAACAGTTATATATACATATAAGTCTCCGAAGATTCCACCATTTGCTCCAGCATTTCCACCTTCTCTTACAACTAATCTTTGTCCTGTTTCTACTCCTGCTGGAAATCTTACTTTTCTTGTATGTGTTTCTCTTTCCAATCCTGTTCCATGACAAGTATGGCATTCTTTTTCAGGAATTTTCCCTGTTCCATGACATTTATCACATTCCTGTATTCCGCTTGTCATTCCAAACAATGTTCTCTGTTGTACTCTTACGTGTCCTGAACCATTACATTTATCACATGTTTTCATATTGTGTCCTGGCTCAGCTCCACTTCCATGACAAGTTTTACATTGTCCATCTCTTTTATATTTTAATTCTTTTTCTGTACCAAAAGCAACTTCTTCAAGAGTTAATGTTAAGTTGTATCTCAAATCATCCCCTTGATGAACTCTTGGTCCTTGACTTCGACTTCTTCCACCAAAAAAACTTCCAAAAATATCTCCTAAATCCTCAAAATCAAATCCACCGGCACCTCCGCCAAAGCCTCCAAAGCCTTGTCCACCAAAGCCACCTGCTCCAGTTCCCCCATTTTCAAATGCAGCATGTCCATACTGATCATAAGCTGCCCTTTTTTGTGGGTCACTTAATATTTCATTTGCTTCCTGTACTTCCTTAAATTTGGCTTCAGCTTCAGGATTATCCTTATTTCTGTCAGGATGATATTTTTTTGCCATACTCCTATACGCTTTTTTTATATCCTGTTCCGAAGCGTTTTTAGGTACGCCAAGCACTTCATAATAATCTCTTTTTGCCATTTTCTATCTTTCATCCTTTCCACTTCTGCAAATTTTATTTAATCTTTCGTTATAATAATATCAATTTTTTTTAAACTTAAATACTTCCAAGTAGACTTACCAGCCCAAATAACATAAGCATCTCATTATTTATATTTTCCATACCTCTAAAATATATTAGAAGTCCTGGAGATCTATAAAGTATAAGCACTATCATTAATGTAATTAACAAATATAAAGCCCCTGTCACAGGTTCTTTTCCTTTTCCAACTTCTCTTATTTTATTAAAAATCGAGCTAATTGAAATAAATATAAAAACACCGTATAAAAATGACTTAAAACTAATATTCAATGGTAATACGTAAATTAGAATCAGTAGCAAAGTTTCTACAATTGCATTTTCAAATCCAGCCTTTAGTGATTTATTAACAAAAAAACAAACTCCTAATACAATTAGAAAATATATAAATATGTATAAGTTTGAAAAATTAAAATTATAATTATAAAATAACATTCCAAACGATACCGAACCTACAAAAATCGAAAATTTCTTCAAATTATTTTTTAGTATCTCTAGCATTTTCACTTCCTTCTATTATACAATTCCATAAAATATCTTCTAAATTGTCAGGAACTTATAATTTTTTAGTTTTATAACTGGTATCCAAAAAATTATAATCATCTAATAATTGGTTTCACAGCTAATTGAATATATTATAACCTAATTTGCCAATAAAACCAATATAAAATTTAAATTTTTGTTTATTTTTTACCTTCAATGATCAATTTTGCAAAAAATTCACTATCTTTTTCCAATTTTAAAATCCCTGTTTTTTCTTCCAGTTTCCCGCTTGCATTCTCAAAATCCGAAATTCCGTACCAAGGCTCTATACACACATAAGGAGCTTTTGGCTTGCTCCAAAATGCAATATAAGGAAATCCTTTATAATCAACACTAAGTTCCTTAGAATTTTTACTATTTTTTATCGTAACTTTCTCTGATTTCAAATCATCAAATACTATCGCATCATTATCAAATATAGTTTCAGTAATCTGCAATTTATTTTCATTATTCAAGCAATCAGCTTTTTCATCAAAAACTAACCCATTATCAGTAAGTTTATATTTCTGAGAAGTCTCGTTTTTTTCAAATTCCAAATAATAATCGCTCAATTTTATATCATCATTTACATCAAGTGCAAATGCAGGATGTGTTCCAAGTGAAAAATACATATCAGAATTATTCTTATTCACAACATTATACCCAATTTCTAGAGTATTTCCGACAATTGTATAAGTTATAAACAGTTCAAACTCAAACGGATATTTCTCTAAAGTTTCCTTACTAGAAGAAAATCTAAACTTCAAAGAATTTTCAGTTTTCTCAACCAGTTCAAAATCCTCAGTCCGAGCAAACCCATGCCGTGTAGAAATTTTATACTCTTTTCCGTTGTAACTATAAGCCCCATTTTTTATAGTCCCAACAAATGGAAACAGTACAGGCGAACTAGCAGCCCAAAACTCAGGCTTTCTATCCCACATAAACTCTTCTCCGTTTACTTTATAACTTCGTAATTCCGCCCCTCTATCCGCAACTGCAATTTCAACATTTCCATATTTTAGAGTGTTTATTGTATTTTCCATCTTTAGCACATCCTTTTTTAAAGATTTTTATTTATTTTGATTTTATTATTGTACCAAATTTATTTTTTAACCTTATTATCCCAATTTCAAATTTATTTTTTATTCAATTTCTACTTCAGAAAAAATAATGTCTACGACTTTTTCTAAAATGTCCTCTGGTAATTTTTCAATAATTTTATAACTTCTTGTAGTAATATCCAAAGATTTAAGGTGTTCACATAAAATTATACCCGTAGTAGCAGTCCTATTATCTAATTTTATATGAAGCGGAAACTTATCTATTGAATTTGTAATTGGACAAACTAAGACTAAATTTGTTACCTTATTGAAAGTATCATTGCTTACTATAACCGCAGGACGATATCCAGCTTGTTCATGTCCTACCTGCGGATTAAAATTTATCTTTATTATATCCCCTTGTTTTACCATACCTCTTTACCTACTGGTTCTCCCCAATCTATTTCCTGTTTTTCATAATCCTCATTATAATTTGCAAATAATTCCTTTATTGTCTTTCTTTTTTCTTTTTTTATTTTTTTTAATTTAAGGCAATCATCTCCCTCTTCTATCAAAATAGTGTCATTTACCTTTAAATCAAGTATTTCCAATATTTTTTTAGGAAGTCTTATTCCTTGACTGTTTCCCCATTTTTGTATTTTTAAAACCTCTGCCATAATAATCTCTCTTTCTATTAAGTATATACATAGTATATACTTTTTTTATAAAAAAATCAATTATTTTTTACAAAAGAAGGAGAACTAATTCCCCTTCTCAATCCTATTTTTCACTTTAAATTTCTATTTCTTAATTAATCCACAACTTCCGCATCTTCTACATCATCAGCACCAGAGTTATTATTTTCTCCAGCTGTTTCTCCACCTTGTGCTGCTTGTTGTGCTTGAGCTGCTTCTTGGTACATTCTTGTTGCGAAACCTTGAGAAACTTTTGATAATTCTTCAATTGATTTTCTGATTGCTTCTACATCGTCGCCATCTTTTACTTTTTTCAATTCTTCGATTGCTTTTTCGATGTCTTCTTTTTCAGTTCCTTGAAGTTTATCTTCGTTTTCTTTTATAGTTTTTTCTGTTGCGATTACTAATTGGTCAGCTTGGTTTCTTGCTTCTACTAATTCTTGGAATTTCTTATCTTCAGCTTCGTGTGCTTCAGCATCTTTTTTCATTTTTTCGATGTCGTCTTTAGATAAGTTAGAACTTCCAGAAATTGTTACTGTGTTTTCTTTTCCAGTTCCTAAGTCTTTTGCAGAAACGTGTACAATTCCGTTTGCATCAATATCGAATGTTACTTCGATTTGAGGTACTCCTCTTGGTGCAGGTGGAATATCGTTTAAGTTAAATTCTCCTAATTTATGGTTGTCAGCCGCTCTTGCTCTTTCCCCTTGTAATACAACTATTGATACTGCTGGCTGATTATCTGCCGCTGTTGAGAATACTTGTGATTTTTTAACAGGAACTGTAGTATTTCTTTCGATAATTTTAGTAAATACTCCTCCCATTGTTTCAATTCCTAATGATAATGGTGTTACGTCTAATAATAATACATCTTTAACGTCTCCCATTAATACTCCACCTTGAATTGCCGCTCCTGCCGCAACTACTTCATCAGGGTTGATTGATTTGTTAGGTTCTTTTCCTAAGAAAGATTTTACCCATTCTTGAACCGCTGGAATTCTTGTAGAACCTCCAACTAATAATACTTCATCAATATCGCTAGGACTTAAATCAGCATCTTCCAACGCTTGTTTTACTGGTCCTTTAGTTGCTTCAACCAAGTCTTTTGTCAATTCATCAAATGCCGCACGAGTCAATTTTTTCTCCAAATGTTTTGGTCCTGTTGCGTCCATTGTAATAAATGGTAATGAAATTTGTGTTTCTAGTGTAGTTGACAATTTTTTCTTAGCATCTTCTGCCGCATCTTTCAATCTTTGAATTGCCATTTTATCATTTCTCAAGTCAATTCCAGTTTCTTTTTTAAATTCATCAGCTAACCAGTCAATAATTTTTTGGTCAAAATTATCTCCACCTAAGTGGTTATTTCCAGAAGTTGAAATAACTTCCACAACTCCATCTCCGATTTCAAGCACAGATACGTCAAATGTACCTCCACCTAAGTCAAATACTAATACTTTTTCTTCTTTTTTCTTATCTAATCCATAAGATAATGCAGCCGCTGTTGGCTCATTTATAATTCTTTGAACTTTAAGTCCTGCTATTTCCCCAGCATCTTTTGTAGCTTGTCTTTGTGCATCTGTAAAGTATGCAGGCACTGTAATTACAGCTTCTGTTACTTCTTCACCTAAGTAAGCTTCAGCATCTTTTTTCAATTTTTTAAGAATCATTGCTGAAATTTCTTGCGGTGTATAGCTTTTTCCGTTAATATCAACTTTATAGTCGCTTCCCATGTGAGTTTTAATCGAAATTACAGTTGAATCAGGATTTGTAATAGCCTGTCTTTTTGCAATTTCTCCTACAATAATTTCTCCATTATCTTTAATGTTTACTACTGAAGGTGTAGTTCTTCCTCCATCACTATTTGGTATTATAGCAAAGTTTCCACCTTCCATAACTGCCACGCAGCTGTTTGTTGTCCCTAAATCTATTCCTATTATTTTACTCATATCTATCATTCTCCTTTATTATCAATTTTTTATAAAATTTAATTTATTTGTTTATTTTTTTCAATTTTTATTGTTTCTTATTAACCGTAACCATCGCAGGTCTTACAACTTTTCCTTTCATTTTGTACCCTTTTTGGAAAACTTGCACAACCACGTTGTCATCCAGTTCCTCTTTGTTTTCAGTAATCATTGCTTTATGTTCGTAAGGATCGTACTCTTTTCCAGCTGCTTCAATTTCTTCTACGCCTTCTTCTGTCAATAGATTTTTTAAATTATTCAAAATCATATTAACTCCTTCAATTAATGAATCAAAGTTTTGACTTTCCTTCGAGGCGTCAACCGCTCTTTCCAGATTATCTATATTGTCAAGCAATTTTACGATAATCCCTTCAGAAGCGTATTTTCTCATTTCAGCAACTTCGTTTTCTTTTCTTTTTGTGAAGTTTTGAAATTCAGCTAACTTTCTTGTATATGAATTTTTCCATTCTTCAAGTTCAGCTTCTAATTTCTTTACTTTATCATCACAATTATCAGAAGTTTCTTCTGCACTTTTTTCAGCTTCTTGATTTTCTACATTTTTATTTTGCTCTTCAACCGCTTCATTCTGTACAGCTTCACCTTCCAAATTTTCCTTTTCCAAATCTTTTTCCGCCATTTAAAAAACCCACTCTCCTTCTTATTATTTATTTTTTTGATTTAATAACTGATTTACTTCTTCTGCTACATATTCAACGAGTCCAACCGTTTTTGAATATTCCATTCGTTTTGGTCCAATCACACCGATAATACCCTTCGCATTATTAAGCGTATAAACCGAAAATACAAATGAGAAATCTTCAAGTCCTGCAATATTCAAATCTTCTCCGAAAATTACATTAACTTCTCTATCCTTAAATTCCTCCATCTGTAAAAACTGTGCAAACACGTTCCGTAAATCATTCGGATTATTAAACAATTTTACACGGTTTATAAGGTTCATTACATCAGATGCGTTGTTTTCAATGAGATTCGTTCCACCTTCAAAAAATAATTTTCCTTCTTCAGAAATTATATTATCCTGAAAATCGCTTTGCATAAATAAATTTGTATTTGTGAAAAAATCCTTTAAGTCAGATAATGTAAAATACTCACTATTTGCAATTTTTTCATTTAAAAAATTATTTATTGTTTCCACTTCATTTTCAGTTACAGGATTTTCCAGAAAGATATTTAGATTTTTTGTAAGGGAAGAATTCATTACAACTACGGCAAGTACAGTCGTTTCATTAATATGTACCAGTTTTACCTTTTTTACACCTTCCTGCGTAAACGCCGGCTCTAATACAACCCCGGCATATTGACTAATTTTTGACAATAATCTAGATGTTTCCTCAAATATTGTATCAATTTGATTCATCCTCTTATTGTACGCCTGCATGACCTTCGCCTTTTCTTCCTGAGAAATATCTCTAATTTTCAAAAGCTCATCGACATACAGCTTATATCCTTCACTTGTCGGAATACGTCCAGAAGATGTATGTGTTTTTACAATTAGGCCCTTATCTTCCAAATCTGCCATTGTATTTCGAATAGTGGCCGAAGACACTCCAATATTGTACTTTTTCTCAAGTGTCCGTGATCCCACACTCTCACCAAATTCCAGATAGTGCTTGATAATAGCCTTTAAAATCAATTGCTCCCTATCATTCATCTTGGCACCTTCCTTTTTGTTGTTAGCACTCTCTAGGTTAGGTTGCTAACTATAGATATATAATATTACATTTTTTTAAATTTGTCAACACTTTTTTTAAAAATTTTTTCATTTTTTTGTATAGATGTCAAACATTTGTTACAAAAATATATTAAAAAAAATATTTCTTCCCTAATGTATCTTTAACCTACTGATTTTCCTTG